>JAPUKM010000139.1 GCA_027295645.1 Chloroflexota bacterium
CTGCCCCTGGTCCTCTACCAGATACAGACCAAGTTTCGGGACGAGCCGCGGCCCCGTGCCGGCCTCATCCGTGTCCGCGAGTTCGACATGAAGGACGCCTACTCCTTTGATGCGGACGAAGAGGGGCTGGCCCTCTCCTACCAGCGCATGGCCCAGGCATATAAGAACATCTTCCAGCGGTGCGGCCTGCCGGCCCTGGCCGTGGAGGCGGACAGCGGCGCCATCGGCGGCAAGGACTCCCAGGAGTTCATCCTGCCCACCGATGCCGGGGAGGACACCGTCCTCTTCTGCCCCACGGGCGACTACTCGGCCAACGCGGAGAAGGCGGCCTGCGTGCCGGTGCCCGTCCCCGCTGAGGCGGAGCTGCCTCTGGAGGAGGTGGCTACACCCGGCGCCACGACCATTGCCGAGGTAGCCGCCTACCTGAAGGTGCCCGAGAACAGGACCCTGAAGGCGGTGTTCTACTGGGCCAACGATAGAGTGGTGTTTGCGGTCATCCGGGGTGACCTGGAGGTCAATGACGTGAAGCTCAGGAATGCCCTTCACGCCAGCGACCTACGCCTGGCCTCCGACGAGGAGGTGGCCCAGGCGGGGCTGGTGGCCGGCTCGGCCTCCCCTGTGGGCTTGGAAGGCGTCAAGGTGCTGGCCGACGAGTCCATACGGAACGGCTCCAACTTCGTGGTGGGCGCCAACAGGCCCGGCTACCACCTGCGCAACGCCAACTACCCCAGGGACTTCCAGGTGGACCTGGTCACGGACATCGCCCTGGCCCAAGAGGGGCTCGGCTGCCCCGTGTGCGGGACACCCCTTGAGTCGACGCGCGGCATCGAGGTCGGCCACATCTTCAAGCTGGGCACCTTCTTCAGCGAGCGGCTGGGAGCCAACTTTCTGGACGACCAGGGCCGCCAGCGCCCAGCCATCATGGGCTGCTACGGCATCGGCGTGGGCCGCCTGCTGGCCGCCGCCATCGAGCAGAACCACGACGAGCAGGGCATCATCTTCCCGCCACCCATCGCTCCCTACCAGGTGCACCTGGTTTCGCTGAACCCGGAGAACCCGCAGGTAGGCCAGGCGGCGGATGAGCTGTACGGACAGCTTCAGGACGACGGGTTCGATGTGCTGTACGACGACCGTGAAGAATCGGCGGGCGTCAAGTTCGCCGACGCCGACCTCCTCGGGCTGCCCGTCCGCCTTGTGGTGAGCCCCCGCACCCTGCGCGAGAACGGCATTGAGATAAAGGGCCGCCGCGAAGAGAAGGGCCGGCTGGTAGCCACAGCGGAGCTTGGCGACGCGGCGCGCGCGATTCTGGCGCAGACCCCCTAGAGCCGCGCAGCCTGTAGCTGGACCCTCTCCTTCACCTGAGGATTGACCACTATTGGCGGCCACTCCCCCCGGAAGAACCCCACCACCTCTCGGCAGACGCGCTGCTCCATCTCATCATAAGAGGTGTCTGAGACGTGGCACATGTGGGGGGTGATGAGGGCGTTGTCCAGGTTGAACAGCGGACTTGGATGCGGCGGCATCTTGCTGAGCATGTCCAGTGCGGCGCCAGCTATCCACCCCTTGGTCAGGGCCGTATGCAGCGCCTCCTCGTCGATGATGGCCCCGCGGGCCGTGCAATTGATGAGATAGGCGGTCGGCTTCATCCTCTTCAGCTGCTCCGCGCCTATCATGTGTCGCGTCTTCTCAGTTAGAGGGACGTTCAAATGGAGGAAGTCCGACTCCTCAAGGACCCGGTCCAGAGAGGTCAGCTCAACTCCCAGCTCGTCATTGAAGCCTTCGGGCTTATTGGGGTCATAGGCCAGGAACCTCATGCGGAACCCCTGACACTTCCGAGCCAGGGCCTGGGCCGCGCGCCCGAATCCGATGGACCCCACCGTCACAGTGCTCATGCGGAACATGGGTCTGCCCATCTCGACCATAGCCTTGTGGTCGTTCCGCCACTGGCCCGCCCGCACCACGCTGTCGTAGAAGAACAGCTTGCGGGCCAGCCCCAGCATCATGGCCATCGCGTGGTCGCTCACCTCCTCGGTGGTGGCATCCACGGCGTAGGAGACGCAGATGCCCCGCTCGGTGGCCGCGTCCATGTCTATGCCGTCGATATCGATGGCGTAGCAGCTGATGATGCGGCACCTCTCCAGAGACTCCAGCACCCTCCTGGTGAGTGGGCCACCGGCCCGGATGATGGCATCGGCGTCATGGGCCACCTTGATGACCTCGTCCTCGGTTTCGCAGTCCGCCACCACAAGCTCAGCGTCGATCTCTCTGAAGATGCCCTGCGCGATCTGCGGGTCCACCGGGTTCAGGTTCAGCTGCACGACCTTGCGTTCCATGTTCCCTATCCTTTCAGTGCTAGCCACCCAAAAGTGAGGTCAGCTTCCTGACGTCCGGTAGCTGCTCAAGGCGAGCTATCGTCTCCACTGCGGCTTGGGCCTTGTCTGCACCCAAGACGTCGGTGGTCAAAGAGAGAAACTTCTCGACCAGCTCTTCGTGGGGAACAGGGTTCTCGGCGTCTCCCCGGATGGCCGTGGTCGACCCCGAAAACACGCGCCCGTCGTCCAGCCGTACGGACACCACGGCAGTCGGGTGGCCATCGCGCCGCAGCGACATCTCCGGGTCCATCTCCACATGGACCCTCCCCGCCATCTCCCGGATCCGCTCATCGCCGATCGTCTCCGGGTAGAAGGTGGAGATGTCTGACGTGCCCCGCACGATGGCCGCCGCTACGGCATACGGGACCGAGAACTTGGCCCCCAGCGTGTTCTGCGGATAGTCGCCCACCATACCTGCCGGCATAGGGATGGTGGAGACCTCCACGGCCTCCACCCGCTCCGGCACGAACTGCTCATCGCGGCGTAGCGCCAACACGGCATCCAGTGCGGGGTGGTTGTATCGGCAGCAGGCGTGGAACTTGAAGTAGCCCTGCTGGATGCGGTACCCGTCGCCCAGTCCCCGGACGATCGCCTCCGTGTCCAAGCCGTTCCCCAGGATCGTACTAAAGACATCCGTTGGGCCGTCATCAAGACCGGTATAGCCGCATTCGTACACGTGGACCGCGAGAACACCCTGAAGCCCTGAACGGCCTGGGTACAGATTGCGGATAGTCGCCCCTTCAAATGTGGGTGTCCAGGAGTTGGCGGGGCTCATAGAGGCCGCCAGGTTGATCACCGCCCGAATCCGGTCGCGTGTGTAGCCGCGTAGCTTGGCGACCGCTACCGCCGTGCTGATGGTGCCCCAGATGCCGTGGGGGTGGATATCCTCTCGGAGCCGCGTGGCGCCTCCCATCCGCGACTCTACCTCGTATCCCACAAGGATGCTTTCGATGAGCCGCTGGCCGTTCGCGCCAAGCTCCTCTGCCACGGCGACGGCGCCGGGAAGGGAGTGTATGGAGGGATGTCCCCCACCGAAGCGGTTGCCCTCGTCCATCTCCAGGGCAACACCGGCTGTGGCGTTGACCATAGTAGCCAGCATGGGCTCTGCCTTCAGCGGGTGGCCTAGGATGGTGGCCGTGGCCGGGCCTGAGCGCTGGGCCATCATCTGTGCCAAGGAGGCGTTCTCCGGCAGTCGGCTGCCACCGACGATGGCACCTACCGTATCGAGGGTCACATCCCTAACGGCGGCTACCACCTCGTGACTCAGGTCCGGGTACTCCGTCTCCGCGACGAACTCGGCCAGCGTATCCAGGTAGTCACTCATGGTCTACGTCCTCAGGTCGCAGCGAATGCACAATCGAAAAGGAGATAACCCCCAGCCGGCTAGCCCTTACGCCTATCCTGCTGAACCCTTGTGCCTCAAGGCGTGGGAAGGGCAGGGATATTTCCGCAGGCGGTATACACCTCGGGACTGCCGAGGGAATCATGAAGGTTGATGGCAAAATTGCCGGTTCGCAGGGCGTCCAGCTTCACCTTGACGCTTGGGGTTTCAGAATCCCCAAAGTTTACGTCCTTGAGACGGTATGCTATGCCACCCAGGTTGTCGCATGTGCCGTCGTGGATATGGACGGGCTGCGGATCGCGAGGCCATGCAGTGACCCTGAGCGTCACACCCGTCGTGTCACCCGAGCCGGTTCTCAGCGTCGCGGTGCCCGTCTGACCGGAGCTATTGAGCTCTACAAGCGGGACATTTATCGATAACTCAGAACTACCGCCGTTATCGCTGCTACAGGCCGCACCAATGATGAGCAGCAGCCCAAAGCCGGAGCCAAACAGGAGCCAGCGGACGCGCTTTCTGGTCGCACCATATTTGCTAATCACAACACACCCTCCACAGTAATGCTCTTCTGAATGGTACTCAGACAACCCGGTTGCCGGATTTCAGGCGACAGTTTACCACACATGCTCAGCGTCTACCTGTCCACCACTTCTCATCCGGCCAAACCACGGATATAATCCCCAGTGCTCCGGCCCGACCTCAAGGAGACTATCCTTGTGCGGGCTGCTACCGGCCATGGGTGAGAGATGAGGGAGGAGACCTGTGAAGGCGGCTGTCCTTTACGAGACGGGCGGGCCTGAAGTCCTGAAGATAGAGGAGATGCCTATGCCGCGGCCTGGGCCTACCCAGGTGCTCGTCAAAGTAGCGGCAGCAGGCATGTGCGGGCACGACCACGCGGATCGAACGGGAATTACACGCACGGAGAGGCCTGTCATCCTTGGGCATGAGGTCTCTGGAGTCGTCGTTGAGGTGGGCGAGAAGGTCAGCCACTTCCAGCCGGGGGATTCGGTTGCCAGCAAGCAGTTCGCCAGTTGCGGACGGTGTGTGTATTGCCGCTCCATGCGAGACCTGCAGTGTTCGGAGCGCCGCTTCGCAAGGGGAGGGTTTGCCGAGTACGTCGCCCTTGACGATCAGATCATCATCAAGATCCCAGAGGGTGTGGACCTGGAGGGAGCTTCCATAGCGGCATGTGCCGTAGGCTCCTGCCTGCGGGCGCTTCGGCAGTCCGCGAAGGTGGTCCACGGAGAGACGGTCGTCATCACCGGCGCGGGTGGCGGCCTTGGTGTCCACGGTTTGCAGGTGGCCAAGGCCCTCGGAGCGCATACCATCGCCGTTACCAGCTCCCCACACAAGGTTGAAGCGCTGCGAGAGTATGGCGCGGACCAGGTGGTGCTTGCCCAGGGGGCCGACTACTGGAGGGATATTGTGGAGGCCAACAACGGCGAAGAGCCCCAGGTGGTGATCGACACCGTGGGGCACCCGGATGTGTTCACTGCCTGCTTCCGGGCTCTCGGCCGTCACGGCCGCTACGTATTCATTGGGCAGGTCTACCGCCAGAAGGTAGAGCTGTACCCAGCTATAGTTCTGGGCAAGGAGGTCGTGATCACCGGCTCGGCGGCCACTCGCATGAACGAGTTCCTGGATGCCATGGAGATGGTACGTCTGGGCACCGTCCGCCCCGTGTTCCAGAGCTTCCCATTGGCCCAGGTCGTTGAGGCCTCCCGGCAGATGGACGATCGGAAGGTGTTCGGGCGGACGGTGCTGGTGCCGTAGAGGGCTTCGAGATATCATCCGTGAGACGATTGATTACATCAGGAGAGTCGGTTTATGCCGGACTTTGAGATCATAGACGTTCATACCCACACCTTTGCCTCCGCCGAGCGGGGCATCCGGTGGCAGAAGGGGATAGCTCCCGACCGAGAGGTGGAGCGGGCGGGCACCACCGACGAACTCCTTGACTGTATGAAGAGGGGAGGCATCTCCCGCTCCGTCATGCTGATGTACACGCCAACCAGGTTCATGTACGAGGCGCAGATCAAAAGAGTGAGCCCTCTGCCTGATGATCCCGCCAAGCGGGAGGCCATAGAGCGGGAGACGAAGGACCTCATGGTCCAGCGGATGATCATGAACAACGAGTGGGCCTGTGAGGAGATTAAGAAGAATCCGCAGCTCATGGCCTTCGCCGGACTGGACCCGGTCTATATGAGCGAGGAGACCCTCATCGGCGAGATCGAGGACAAGGTGGCAAAGGGGTGCAAGGGGGTGAAGATCGTCCCCCTGGCCCTGGCGATCTACGGCAACGACAAACGTCTCTGGCCGGTCTACGACACAATCAGCAGGCTGGGCGTCCCCATGCTGAGTCAGGCCGGGGGAGGGCCCGGAGAGGCAGGGGGGAAGGACGCCTGGGGGAGGCCCAAGTACTTTGGAGAGGCGTTGCAGGACTTCCCGTGCCTGAAGCTCATCCTGGCCCATATGGGGCAGGGTTACAAGGAGGACATGATCGACCTGTGCAGCAGGTTTCCGAACCTCTCTACGGATATCTCCGGCCAGCTTACCGACCTGGACCAGCCGGGTGGGCGGCAATCGGACGAGTTGGTGCAGTTCATCCGCACGTGCGGGGTCGAGCATGTCATGTGGGGGACCAACTTTCCCATGAACAACCCGGTCCTCTACTCAGAGCTCACAGAAAAGCTTCCGCTGACCTCCGAGGAGAAGGAGCTTATTGGCAGCAAGAACGCCAAGCGGGTCATCGGGATCAACTAGATATGGGAATCTAGATATGACAAATCTAGATATGGGAAATCTAGCGGACCTTCGGGATAAGACCGCCATCGTAGGCGTCGGCAACACCGATTTCGGGTCGCTGTACCGAAACCTGGACCCCGAGCGCAGCAGCTACGACCTGGGCATGGAAGCCCTGAAGATGGCCATGGATGACGCCGGACTGACAAAGGACGATATAGATGGGGTCCTGGTCAGCCGGATTCCTGACTACACCCAGTTCTGTGACATGCTGGGCCGCCACCACATCAACTACGCCACCATCCTTCCAGGTGGCGGAAGGTATTCGGGTATGGCGCTTCAGTACGCGGTGATGTTGGTGACCTCCGGCCTCGCCAATGTGGTCGCCTGTGTCTACGGCAACAATGGACGCTCCGTGGGCGCCACGTATGGCGGCGAGAGGGAGCAGAGCGGCTCCTTCGATACTATGTACGGCTTCACCTCCCCCGGAGCCTCATGGGCGATGATGTGGCGTCGCTACTGCCACCAGTACGGCATCCGGGAGCCCGAGCGGTTGGGTGCGATTGCCGTTTCCAATCGAAAGCACGCCGCCACGAACCCGTACGCCGTAATGAAGGAGCCGATGTCGCTTGAGGAGTACCGAAAAGCGCGATGGATCGCCGAGCCGCTCCGCCTGTTCGACTACTGCCTGATCAACGATGGCGGAGTCGCCTTCATCGTGACCAGCGCAGAGCGCGCCCGGAGCCTGCGAAAGCCCCCGGTCTATATCAGCGCAACGGTGGGCGCCACCAGCTTGACCGACCACTTCACCCAGGACGACGGCTTCCAGACCGCAATGGAGTCCATCGCGGAGCGGATCTACCCCGCGGCCGGCATCGATAGGACGGATGTCGACTGCCTACAGATCTACGACCACTTCTCACCCGCGGTCCTCTTTGCTCTGGAGTACTTCGGGTACGCGCCCAGGGGTGAGAGTCTGGACTTTGTCCAGGACGGGAGGATCACCGTGGGCGGAGAGCTGCCGATCAATACCAGCGGAGGCCACCTTTCGGAGAGCTACATGCAGGGGTGGGCGTTGCATGTGGAGGCGGTCCGTCAGCTTCGCGGCGAGCGGGGCGCGGCGCAGGTGCCCGACTGTGAGGTCGTCCAGTACATCTGCATAGCCCACATCGCCAGCTCCCACATCCTGAGGAGATAGCCCGTGTCCGAGTACGCGAAACCCTTACCGGAGATCACTAAGCTGGACAGGCCCTTTTGGGACG
>JAPUKM010000014.1 GCA_027295645.1 Chloroflexota bacterium
AGCTCCTCCTATCGAATCTTTGGGTCTTTGAAGGGACACGCATCCTCCGAACCTACGATGCGGATGGAGAAAGGGAGGCTGTCCAGACGGACGGCGCCCGTCTCCTGGAGCCGTGGCAGGCTGTGGTAGGTCACGGGGCCGGAGGCTGATTCAAGGGTGCGGCGTGCGTCGAGTGGGCTGTTCTGTGTGCTCATAGTCTCCTCTCGGAGGGTATGCTACCAAAAGTAGGCCCCGCTTGCCAGGAACCGCCCGATAGACCATTCTAGTGTGGTGGTCTTTTGCGCAGGGGAACGCTGACGGATATACTGCAGTAGTGCGCCATTACTACACCGAGGAGTCGTTTTTCTGCGTCAAGGGCACGATGACGGGCTTCGAGAGGCCGCGGGAGTCGATGGTACGCGGATGACGGAGAGCAAACCCAACTTTAAAGAGCTGTCCATCCGGCCCGATGGCATCCATATCCTGTGGGAGGACGGCCATCAAAGCTACTACGAGCACCGGTATCTGCGCTCTCAGTGCGGCTGCGCCCACTGCGTCAGTGAGATGACGGGGAAGCGGCTGGTGGTGCTGGGCGATATCCGCAAGGACGTGGAGGCGGTGGAGTGGGCAACCATAGGCAGATATGCGGTCCAGTTCCTCTGGAGCGATTTTCACGAGACGGGCATCTATCCGTTCACCATGCTGCGCGGCCTCTGCCAGTGCGACCGGTGTAAAGGGAGCTAGGCAGGGCCGTGGCAAAGCTGGAAAGATCGCAGGGGGAGGGCGCTGGAAATACCGCCCGTACTCCCAATTTAATAGAGCAGCGGACATCGGCAGGCTACGCCGGCGACCAGGACGTACCGGGCCTGGGCGCGGTTGACGGCACCGGCTCCGGCGTGACGGGGCTCCGCACGTTCGATTCGTTCAGGAACCGCCAGTTCCGCCTGTACTGGTTCGCGATGATGGGCCAGATGGGGGCGATGAACATGCAGATGATGGCCCGGGTCTGGTTCGCCTACGATCTGACCGGGTCGGCCACTATGCTGGGAGCCATGGCGCTGGCGCTGGCGCTGCCGATGCTCGTCTTCTCCCTCTTTGGCGGTATTATCGCGGACAGGTCCCAGAAGCGGTACGTCCTTCTGGCCGGGCAGGCGGCGTCCGGTGCGCTCGCCCTGGGGGTAGCCGTTTCCATCAGCATAGGCTCCATCACCATTGTCCATCTGCTGGTGGCAGGCGTCATCCAGGGCACGATCATGGGGCTTATGATGCCTTCACGCCAGGCGATCATCCCGGAGATTGTGGGCGAGAAGGGGCTGATGAACGCCGTCTCCCTCAACGCCGCCGGGATGAACATCAACCGGCTTCTGGCTCCGGCGGCGGCCGGTTTCCTGATCGATGGCATCGGCATCGAGGGCGTGTACTACGCCATGACGGGGCTGTATGTGATTGCCGTTGGCTTCATCATAGCCCTCCGCCCCACCCGCAGTATCACAGTCCACAGTGAGAGCGCGTGGGATGACCTGAAGGAGGGTGCCCGCTATGTTCGCGGCAACACCATTGTCCTTGGCCTTCTCTTCCTGACCCTTCTGACGGTGGTCCTCTCCATGCCGTTCCAGTTCCTTCTGCCCATCTTCACCGAGGATATCCTCGATGTGGGCGCCAGGGGCCTTGGTGTCCTGTTCAGCCTGTCCGGCATAGGGGCGCTCGTCGGTTCCCTGGTGATCGCTTCCCTGGGGAACAGGAACCGTGGAAGGCTGTTCATCCTGAGTAGCGCGGTGCTGGCGGTGGCGCTGATCGGGTTCTCCATCTCCACCTGGTATCCGCTCTCCCTGCTCATTATCATCCCCATCGGCCTGGGAAACGCCGGGCGGATGACGCTGAGCAACACGCTTGTCCAGACCTATACGGACAACGCACACCGCGGCCGGGTGATGAGCTTCTATATGATGGAGTTCGGCCTGATGAGCATCGCAACCTTTGGCATATCGGTCCTCTCGGAGTTCATTGGGATACAATGGGCCATCGGTGGAGCGGCCGGTATCCTGCTGGCGATAACGCTGTACTACTTGGCATTCGTACCGGGAATGCGGCGGCTGCAATAGGTACGTCGCCGGGCACGAGACGAAAGGAGCGGGCATTATGAAGGCGGCAGTCCTCTACGAGTATGGTCAGCCCCTGGTGGTGGAGGAGGTGGAGCTGGACCCCCCGAAGGCCGGAGAGGTCCACGTCCGTGTCGCCGCAGCCGGGGTCTGCCGCAGCGACCTGCACGTGATGAAGGGGGAGGCCCCCCAGCCGTTGCCGATAGTCTTGGGCCACGAGGCCTCGGCGGTGGTCCTGGATGTGGGTGAGGGGGTCACATCGGTCAAGCCAGGCGACCGTATCATCACGCCGTTCGTGTCCAGCTGCGGGCGGTGCACCTCCTGTCTGACGGGGCACGCCAACCTGTGCGACGCCCACTCGGCGACGGCCGGGGCCATGTTCGATGGCACCACGCGGCTGCACAAGGGGGAGCAGCGCATCCACCACATGAGCAAGGTGACCTGCTTCGCACAGGAGGCGATCGTGCCGGATAAGAGCTGCGTCATCCTTCCGGACGATGTGCCGATGCCGCAGGCGGCGCTCATCGGGTGCTGTGTGACCACCGGTGTGGGAGCGGCCACGGAGAGCGTTCAGGTGAGGCCGGGAAGCACGGTGGCGGTCATCGGCTGCGGTGGCGTGGGGGTCAACGTGCTGCAGGGCGCTCGGCTACAGAACGCCGGCAAGATTATCGCCGTGGACATCAACGAGGGTGCGCTGGAGTTCGCCATGCGGTTCGGCGCAACTCATACGGTCAACCCCACGCAGCAGGACCCGGTGCAACGGGTGAAGGAGATCACGAACGGCCTGGGAGTCGATTACGCCTTCGAGGTGTTCGGCTCGGCGGAGACGGTCACCAACGCCTTCAACATGGTGCGCAAGGGTGGGACGGCGGTGGTGGTGGGACTGGCGCCGGCGGATGAGCTGGCGGGTGTGGACACGGTGGCGCTGGTGCGGCAGGAGAAGACGCTCAAAGGGAGCTACTACGGCGGCGCTCGACCCGCTGTGGATATGCCGTCGATCATAGAGATGTACCGCTCCGGCAAGATCAATATCGACGACCTGATCACCCGGCAGTACAAGCTGGACGACATCAACGAGGCCTACGCTGACCTGGAGCGCGGAGTGGTGGGCCGCGGTGTCATCACTGAATTTTAAAGCCTTACAGTTAATTGGTCGGCTGCGGCCTCCCAGTGACCTTGCGCTGTGACTGTGGCGGATACCTATAAAATGTAAGGCTAGCCGGTTGACTGTGGCCTCCAGTGACCTTGCTCCGCGACTGTGGCGGATACCTATGAAATGAAGCGGTAATGCGGGGGCTCCTACGACTGCTCTCTAGCCTCGGGCCCAGGCGACTGCTCTTCAACCTGTGGTATCTGTTCAAGCCGCCGTGGGATACCGGCGTCTCGCCGCCGGAGTTGATGGAGTTTATCGAAAGC
>JAPUKM010000140.1 GCA_027295645.1 Chloroflexota bacterium
CGTATCCGTAGGCCATAAGGTAGACCTTCCCTCCGCCCTGCGGTGGGTGCAGGCGTGCTGCGCCGGGTATCGTATGCCGGAGCCCACCCGGCTGGCCCACCAGGCGGCGGCGGGCCGGCTTGAGGAGCGAGAGCCGGAGCAGACTCCAGCGGGGGCGTACCAAGCGGCCTTCTTCTGATGAAGCAGAAGCGGAGGCGTTCCCCTGGGACGGCAGTCCGGGGCGGGACGGGCGGGAAAAACCACTCTGGCGTCATTCGAGATACTATTCTAGGAAAGGTCCGATAAATCTCACCATGCAAGAGCTAAGCGACCGAGCACAACAGATGCAGAAGCGCGTTTCAGACCTACTGGTGCGTCTTTGACATCGCAGGCAGGGAGCAAGAGCTGACCGCCCTGGAGCAGCGTATCGCCCTCCCCGGCTTCTGGGAGCACCCACAAGAGGCGCAGACCACTATGCGGAGCATGGCCCGCCTCCAGGAGTCGGTAACGACATGGAGAGATCTACAGAAGCGCGTCGCCTCTCTTGTGGAGTTAATGGAGCTGGCTCGTCGGGAGCGCGACCTCTCCCTTCAGGATAGCTTCGTTGAGGAGTTGGAATTGATGGAGTCTCGCCTTAAGGGCCTTGAGTTCGAGTTGCTCTTCTCCGGCAAGTACGACGAGCGCAATGCCTTTCTCACCATCCATGCCGGGGCTGGCGGAACCGAGTCTCAGGACTGGGCCAGTATGCTCCTCCGAATGTACCTCCGATGGGTGGAGAGGCACGGCCTCAGCGCCCACATCATAGACTCCTCCCCCGGAGAGGAGGCGGGGATCAAGAGCACCGTGGTCAAGGTGGAGGGAGACCGCGCCTACGGCTACCTGAAGGCCGAGCGCGGCGTCCACCGGCTGGTGCGCCAGTCTCCCTTCGACGCCAACCACCTCCGACACACATCCTTTGCCCTGGTTGAAGTGCTGCCCGAGGTGGGGGATGTGGAGGTCACCATCAACTCAGACGACCTCCGTATCGACACCTTCGGCGCGGGAGGCCACGGCGGCCAGAGCGTTCAGAGGAATGCGACCGCCGTACGCCTGACACACCTTCCCACGGGCATCGTGGTGACCTGCCAGAACGAGCGCTCCCAGCTCCAGAACAGAGAGCTGGCCATGACCGTGCTCAGGGCACGCCTCATCGAACTGGAGCTGAAGAAACGAGCGGAGGAACAGGAGCGGCTGAAGGGAGAGCATGTAGCCGCCGAGTGGGGCAACCAGATCCGAAGCTACGTCCTCCATCCGTATAAACTTGTGAAGGACCATCGCACCGGCCACGAGTCCACCGACCCCGACGCCGTGCTGGACGGAGAGATCGAGCCACTATTGGAAGCCTATCTGCTCTCCACAGTTGGAAAGGCATAAAACACGTGCAGCACCACACGCTCCTGCCCCTTCTCCTGGGGTCGCTCTTGGCCGCTCCCGGCCTCCTGAGTGCCGATGTGGATTTACTTCGCCAGTGGGCCGTCGTCGATTTTCCCCTCGCTATCACCTTCCATGTGGAGGCCGGAGCATCCCAGGAGATCACCCAGGCGGTGCTCCGCTTCCGTCTAGAGGAGCGCTCCTGTGCTCAGGTGGAGAGCATCGGCTATGGCGAGGTCGCCTCCGGGCCACAGACCTCAGCCCAATGGACGTGGGACATGCGGAGGACGGGTGGCCTGCCTCCCGGCGCCGTGATCCATTTCAGCTGGAAGATCACCGACGCCTCCGGGGCGGTGACGGAATCGGCGCCAACCACAGTGGAGATTGTGGACCAGCAGCATCAGTGGCGGAGCTTGGCAGGGGACGGTTTCACCCTTCACTGGTACCGCGGCGATGAGCGCTTCGCCTCAGCCCTTGCGGAGTCCGTTCAGGAGGCCCTTGCCCGGCTGGAGGCCTCTACAGGAGTCAGGCCAGACAAGCCGGTAGAGCTGTACATCTACGGCTCAGCCCGTGAGGTGCAGGATGCGTTGGTGTTTCCCCAGGAATGGACCGGTGGTGTCGCCTTCACCTCCTTCAACACCGTTGCCCTGGGCATTGAACCGGAGTCGCTGGCATGGGGCAGGCGAGCCCTGGCCCATGAGCTGACCCATGTTATCATCGGGCAGGTGACTCACAACTGCTACCGCGACCTCCCCACCTGGCTCAACGAAGGGCTGGCGACCTATAACGAAGGCGAGTTCTCTCCGGACTACGCCTCCGCGCTGGAAAGGGCGGTTGAGGATGACCGGCTCTTCTCGGTCCGGGGCCTGAGCGGTGCTTTCCCCACCGACGGAAACGACGCCCTTCTGGCCTACGGAGAGAGCTGGAGTCTGCTGGACTACCTGGTCCGCTCCTACGGCCCGCAAAAGCTGGACGAGCTGTTTGCGGCGTTCCGCTCCGGCAACGCCACAGATGTCGCCCTTCGGCAGGTGTACGGCCTGGACCAGGCTGGCCTGGACCAGGAGTGGCGCCGCTCTCTGGGGGTGGCCGTCGGCCCCAGCGTAGCGTCCGGGGAGACCCCTACGCCCGCTGCTTCGGCAGTGCCCACCTTCGAGCCGTTCACCCTGGCCAGCCCGCCGCCCCCCGGCGGACTCGCCACGCTGACGGCGACTCCAGAGCCGGTGGACTCTAACACGCCGGGTAGCTGGGGCTGCTCTGGGGGCCTTCCGCTCGCTTCCAGTCCGGGGGAGCAAGAGATCGCTACGCTCCTCCTTCCAGCCGGGCCGTTGGCCTTTGGTCTCCTTGCGATCAACTTCAGACGACGTAAAAGGTAGGAGGAGACTTGTTTTCAGACCACAAGCTATCCATTGGTGTCTTGGCGGCAGCCTCACTGGTGTTGGCGGCTGCCTGCGGGCAGGACGCGACCTCTACACCTACACTGGGGCCGACGCCCGCACCCACTTCAACCTTCACCCCGGTGCCCGAAACGACGTTAACGCCGGTCATCGCCACACCGACGTCTCCGCCCACACCAACGGAGGTCCCCTTCTCGCTGTCAGACCTGCCCAGAGAGGCAACACTCATGCTCAGCGACGTGAACCCGACCACGTTGGACCCCGCCCTGACCATGGACTCCCGTTCTCACCGCTACGTCGCCCACATCTTCAGCGGCCTGGTGAAGCTGGACGCCGACCTCCGCGTCGTTCCGGACCTGGCGGAGAGTTGGGAGATTCTGGATGGCGGGACCAGGTATGTGTTCCACCTGCGAGAGGGAGCGACCTTCCATTCGGGGAAGGCGGTCACTGCCCAAGACATCAAAGACTCCCTGGAACGGGCCACGGACCCCGAGACCGGCTCAGAGACGGCGCAGATCTACCTGGGAGACATCCTGGGTGTCACGCGGAAGCTGACTGGACGGGCACAGGAGATCTCAGGCGTACGGGTGCTTAATGAGCAGACCGTAGAGATCCTCACCGACGCACCCAAGCCGTACGTGCTCGCTAAGCTGACCTACCCCGTAGCCGCGGTGGTGGATATGGACAACGTGGCCGCCGGTGAGGAGTGGTTCCGGAGCCCCAACGGCACCGGGCCATTCAAGCTCAAAGCATGGGAGGATGAGCAGTTTCTGGTCCTGGAGCGGAACCAGGACTATTACCTCGGCGCTCCCGGCGTCGAATTCGTTGCGTTCCGCTTTCTTGCGGGTGTCCCCATCCGGTTGTACGAGACCGATGAGATCGATGCAGCGGCAGTGGGCATCTCAAGCCTCCAGCGGGTCCTTGATCCTCAGGAGCCCCTCAGCCAGGAGCTCCACATCTTCCAGGAGCTGACCATCTTCTTCACGGGGTTTAACGTTTCCAAGCCGCCATTCGACGACCCGCTGGTGCGGCGGGCCTTTGCCCTGGCCCTGGACCGAGAGAGGCTTGTGCGGGTGGTGCTGGAGGACACTGTCCAGAGGGCCAACGGCTTTCTGCCACCAGGGATGCCCGGCTACATCGCGGATTTCCCAGGCATCCCCTATGATCCGGAAGAGGCCCGCCAACTTCTGGCCAGCTCTGACTATGGCGGCCCGGAGGAGTTGCCGCCCATCGTGTACACAACCTCCGGCCAGGGCAGCGCGGACGCCGTGATGGAGGCAACGGTGGATATGTGGCGTACCAACCTGGGCGTGGAGGTCACCGTCCGCCAGATCGAATCGGGGAGCTACTTCGACCGGATCGCGGATGAGGTGGACAACCTGTTCGACTACGGCTGGATCGCGGACTACCCGGACCCGGAGAATGTCCTGGACATCCTGTTCCACTCCCAGGGAGCCAACAACACAGGTAGGTACGCCAACGACCTTGTGGACACGCTGCTGGAGGAGGCGAGAGTGGAGCGGGTGGTGCAGCGGCGGCTGGACACCTACCGACGGGTACAGCAACTGCTTTTCACCGATGCCGCTGCGATCCCTCTGTGGTATGACCGCAACTACGTGCTGGTAAAGCCGTACGTCAAGGGGTACGCGCTCAATCCTCAAGGCATCCCCACTCTGGCGGACGTGCGGCTGGAGCGATAGGCAAACGATATATCGACTTGCGATATATGATAGCCTGTTGGATGAAGTCGCCACTTGCCGGAGGCAGTCATGGCTGAATACAAAAAGCCTTTGCCGGTCATTTCGGCCATCAACCGTCCCTACTGGGATGCGGCCAAGAAACATGAGCTAAGGCTCCAGAAGTGCAACGGGTGCGGAAAGTTCTGGTACCCCAATGGCCATCAGTGCCCCTTCTGCTGGTCTCGGGACTACGAGTGGGCCAGGGTGAGCGGCAGGGGTAGGGTGAATTCATGGGTTGCCTTTCACCAGCTTTATTATGAGGGATTCAAGGATGAAACCCCCTACAGCGTAGTCCAGGTAGAACTGGAGGAGGGCCCACGGCTCATATCAAGCCTGGTAGGAGTGAAGAGGGAAGACATACACATAAGCATGCCAGTTGAAGTGATCTTCGACGACGTGACCGAAGAGGTGACCCTACCCAGGTTCCGCCCCCGAAAGTAGACCTGGGCTCCCCTACTATCCTAGCTACTCCCGAAAGTCTTGATCAGCCGTCGTATCGTGCTCACCTGCTCGGCAGGGGGTAGGGCGGGCGGCACCGCCAGCAGGACCCAGTCAACCAGGGAGCCGTACTGGGCCACTCGTTCGCGGCACTCCTCAGGCGTCCCCACAACCCCCATCGTATCCAGTATGCGATCGCTGACTGCATCGACGACGCCCCTCCTGTCGCCCGCCTTCTGAGCGGCCGAGATGGCGGCCGCCTCGTCAGGAAAGCCGTTGGCGGAGAGCCAGTCCACGCCGTAGGGGACAGATAGGTGAAACGCCAACGTGCGGCGCATAGCAGTACGGGCCTGCTCAGGCTCATCAGTGATAATGACATAGAAGGAGATGCCCTTGTCCAACCCCTCCAGGGAGCGGCCTGAGCGCTCGGCGCCCTCCGAAAGGGCGGGCAGTGCCGTCTCGCGAAGCCAGGGTATCGAGTGCATCACGTTTAATATGACCCCATCCGCCTTCTCGCCCGACATACGGATCATCCTGGGGCGGGAGGCCCCAATGAGGATGGGGAGAAGCGGATGAGGCGGCGGCTCGGTCACACGGTAGCCCGAGACCTGGTAGAACCGTCCTTCGTAGTCCACCGGGGTGCTCGGGGTGGCCTCCCACAGCAGACGGACCAGCTCTATGTATTCCGTCATTCGCTTTAGAGGGTCCTTGTAGGGTATGCCGTGAAACTGCTCGTTGAAATGGGGCGGCATACTGCCCATGCCCAGCGTATAGCGCCCACTGCTGAGAAGGCCCAGGGTCCGACAGGCGCGGGCCATGGTTACCGGAGTGCGTGTCCAGGTGGCTATGGAGCTGATCAGGCGGATACGGCGTGTGACCGTTGAGAAGGCGCTCAGCATGGCGAGGGTATCATGGGTGGCATCGCCTGCCGCCACGGCGTAGAGCCCGGCCTCGTCCGCCTCCCGCGCCAGGCGAAGGAGCTCCTCTCCAGGCACGTTCCGTATATCCAGAGTTATCCCAACTCCGGGAAGCCCGTTGCTCATCAACTACCTCTGCGTTACTCGTGGACCGCCGCAATCCACCAGATCGTAACTGGAATCCGGTGAGGGGACAAGCCCCTCCCAAGTCCGCGGATGCTCGCGCGCGGGTTGCCTACACGCGGCGGATCCTCGGCTCCAGCAACGCGATGCCCGCAACGATAACGATGCACACGCCACCGATGACCGCGATCGCCGCCGAAACATCAACGACATCGGCAATGAGGCCCGCCCCGACGCTGGCAAGCGGTGCCATGGCGGTGTCCAGGAGCGTCATGCTGATGATGCGTCCCTGGAGCGAGGGCGGCGTGAGTTGCAACAGCGCAGCGTTGTTGGACGTGCGGAAGACGGTCTGGCAGGCCCCCGCCAGCGAGATGATGGGGAACACGGCAACCGCCCAGGGTACGCCGCCCAGTAGAATGAGGACAATGCCGTACCCCACTCCTGCAACGATCATCAGCCGTCCTTTATGTGCTATGTCACGGCGCGAGGCCAGGGTGAGCCCGCCAA
>JAPUKM010000141.1 GCA_027295645.1 Chloroflexota bacterium
CCTGGTCAGCCACCTCCAACCTGAATGTCTCAGACCTGTGTCTCTCCATCACTTCCCGCAGACCCTGTCGTGACTCCCGGATACGCATCAGTTCAGGGAGCAAAGAGGCGGAGAAGGCTGTCGGGTGGCCACCCTTGCCCTGGTACGCCGGATAGGTGATCAATGCTCCGCGCTGCCGGTGCGCCTCTATCACCTTCTGTACCAGGGCGGGCGACCGGGGCTGATCCACCGACAACACTACAATCATCTGCTCTCGAGGGCTCAAGCTCCTGAGCCCGGCACGGATAGAACTGGTCTTGCCTGTGCGGTAGCGCAGGTTGAGAACGGTCGTCACTCCGGGAATATCCTGGACCAGGGATCGGAGCGTTTCAGCCCGATATCCCAGGACGGCGATAACCTCAGAAGCGCCCCCTCTTAGCAGGGAGTACGCCTGGTATTGGAGTAACGTTGACCCTCTCCAAGGGAGCAGGGCTTTCTGATGTCCCATCCGGGTGGACTCGCCGGCGGCCAACAGCACCGCGGAGACGTCTGACATAGCGGCTAGTCGGCCTGAAGCGCCTCGGCCCTTCCTGCTTGTACCTTCTTGCTGATGCGCATGAGCTGCTTCTCAGGCAACTTCAGTGGACTGCCCGTGCCGTTAAGCCGGAACTGGACCACCTCCGCCATGATACTCACGGCGATCTCCTCCGGGGTCCGGGCACGGATGTCCAATCCGATGGGAGCGTGGATTTCTCGAATGCGTTCAAGGGGTATGCCGCGCTTGAGCAGCTCCTCATAGATCAGGATCACCTTGCGTTGAGAGCCCACCAGGCCGACATACCCAGCCGGACTTCTAGCCGCTGACTCCAAGGCAACGTCGTCAAAGTTGTGCCCCCGGGTGGCGATCACGATGGTTGAATTGGGAGTAATGGAGAACTGCTCAAGCCCAGTCGAATAGTCGGCAACGGCAATGTCCTCGGCCTCTGGGAATCGCTCTCTGTTGGCGAACTCGCGACGGTCGTCCAGGACGAAGAGCCGAAATCCCAGCATTGTGGCCAGAGGCGCTACCGCCTTGGCTATATGACCACCGCCCACAAGCACTAGAGAGGCAGGGGTGGTGTACGCCTCTACAAACAACTCAGAGCCGTCCGCCACCTCCACTTGCTGATTAAGCCCGTAGTCCATGAGCAGTTGGGCCGCCTCCGCCGCGAGTCTGTCTCGCTCCTCGGTGCCCAGGGACCCCTCGGAGGAGCCGTCGCGGTGGACAAACAGCTTGGTGCCCAGGGTACCGCCCTGACTTCCCACCTTGATGAGCGTGGCCAGAGCCACGGGCTGCCTTCCCTCATAAGCACCAACAATATCCTTGGAGACGGGCAGCATGGTCTCAGGCTCCCACACGGGATCAATGAAGAAGTACATGGTTCCGCCACATACCAGACCATCCCGTGCCGCGATCTCCTCGTTCAGATAGTAGTCTCGATACTCAGGGCCCTCGTGGCGTCGCAGCGCCTCTTTGGCGGCGAACCAGATATCTCCCTCCACGCACCCGCCGCCGAGGGTCCCAACACCGGAACCATCTTTCCGTATCAGGAGTTTGGCCCCTGCCTTCTGAGGAGTCGATCCCTTGGTCTGCACCACGGTGGCGATGACGTAGGGCTCTCCCTGCTCTGAGAGCTTGAGCGCTTCGCGGTATACCGGTTCCATATAACCAACCCCCTGAGATATCCACCCACGAGAGATACCAGGTAGCCACTCACCATGATACCAGATGTCAAAGCGCCGGGCACGGAAGCGTTGAACCGTTCCACCTCTCAGGATACAATGCACTGAAAAGTCCTCTTCCAGGCCGGTCAGGAGCCTTGGCCCTCCTGGGCTATTCTTACAGATTCCTTATAAACGCCAGAGCAACATTGACATATCTGAATCCATTGGAGCCACGACCACGTATATCAAACGAGGCACAGGAGTAAGTGGCAACGAGTCCTCTGGCGATTCGGAGGCTTCCATGCCCAATGACGGGCTACTTGATGAAGAGCTCGTCACGCTGCTGACGCTTGGTGAGAAGGATGCACTGGCGGTGCTGTACTCCCGCCATGTCCGGTCGGTGTACAGCCTTGTGCTCCACTTACTCCAAGACGCAGGCAAAGCTGAAGAGGTGACGCAGGAGGTGTTCCTGAACCTTTGGAAAAAAGCGGCGACGTTCCGACCGGAGCGCGGCAAGTTTCTCACCTGGCTCCTGACGACAGCGCATCACCGAACAATAGATGAGTTACGCCGAGCCCGACGGCAGCGAAACGCCTTTGACGAGATTGCCCAGAGTTCCAAAAGCGAGGTCAGTATGGTGGAGAGCCCTTTGGAGAGGGCGGAGCGCCTGGAGGAGGCCGGAACAGTCCACAAAGCGTTGGAGATTCTTCCGCCGGAACAGCTCCAGGTGGTGGTTCTCGCCTACTACAAGGGATACAGCCAATCGGAGATCGCTCAGATCCTGAACCACCCGCTGGGAACCGTTAAGACACGCATGCGCCTGGCCATGCAGAAAATGAGGGCCTCATTGAGCCAGCCGAGAGAACTATGAACTGCAAAGATATTGAGAAGCTGATACCAGGCTACGCTCTCGGAGCGTTAGAGTCCGGGGAGCGCCTGGAGGTGGAGGAGCACTTGGAGACGTGCTCCAACTGCTCCCGCATACTGAGTGAACACCTGGATGCCACGGCGGTCCTTGCCGGATCGGTCCCGCAGGTCGAGCCGTCTTCCTCTCTGAGGCAACGGGTGCTTGAGCACATCAGCCACCAACCGGAGGGAGCAACAATCTCTCCCGTCTCGAACATTCCATTGGTCGGGAAGGCCCGCCAAACGAGTCGGATATACAGAGCCGGCCTGCCGATGGCTGCCGCCCTGGCTATCGTCATCTCTGGATTACTGGCGGTGCTGGTCTTCCAACTCCGAGGCGACTTAGGAGAAGTGCGGGATGAGAACGAGAGCCTCAACACCTTGGTGGCGGTCATGCAGGGTGAAAACGAGAGCCTTACCGTCCTGGTAACGGAGGTAGCAGACATACGGGATGAGAACCAGCGGCTCCAAGCTATGGTCCTGGACCAACGGTCGCTGGTTTACAACTTGGCGCTACCGGGGATGGAGGTGAAGCTAATGGCCAACTCCACCGTATCTCCGAATACTCAGGGTATGCTCGTTGCCAGCCCCGACGGACGGTGGGGGTATATTATCATCCAGGGTCTACAGTCTCCTAACGAGGGGATGTCCTACCAGATATGGCTGCTGGGTTCCAACGGACCTGCCAGCGTAGGGGTGTTTAGTGTGGACAGCACGGGCTATGCCCAGCCATTCGTGCTATTTCCGCAGCACCTGGACCTCTACTCCAGCATAGCAATCACCATGGAGCCCAAGCAGGGCAGCCCCTGGCCTTCAGGGACTCAGATCCTCAATGCCAGGCTCCGATAGCCCAGTTAACTCAACTGCTCCATAGTTCATAGCCAGTCCGCTTTCGTGGGGTACATTGCTCCTGTCTGCTGCGGTTGCTATACTTGGTGAGTGTGTCGCTCGGGCTTCCGGATATGTGGATGTAAATGCCCCTGAATGTGCTTGTACTATATGATAGCCACGGCCCCCAGATCAGCCATCTAGCCGAGGCCATATCAGAGGGGGCTGCGCAGGTTGGGGATACACTCCCTGTGGTGAAGCATATCGACGATGCCGACCGCACAGGTCTGATTAGCGCCGATGCCCTTATCCTGGGCTCGCCCAATTGGAGCGGCATCACCGGATTCCTGAAGCGGTGGCTGGACGACCAGGGTGATCTGTGGGAGGAGGGGCTCCTCAACGGAAAGCTGGGCGCCGCCTTCACCACCGGCCGGGGACGCCACTCAGGGTTGGAGTTCACCCTTCTCAGTCTCATCCACTGGATGATGGCCGGTGGCATGGTAGTGGTGGGCCTGCCCTGGAGCGACCGCATGAGGGTATCAGGCTCATACTACGGCGCCACCGCAGCGGGAGAGGTGACTGGCGAGGATACGGAGCAGGCTCGGGCGTTGGGTAGACGGGTTGCGGAGCTGGGCCACCGATTGCGCTCGTAGCTCCACAAGCTGGATTCGTTCCTGGAGGAGTATCAATGCCGGGGGTAGGTGAGCGGGTGCCCGACTTCACCCTGCCAAGCACTCAGGGGCAGCTTCAGCTTAGCCAGGTGTACGAGACCAGGCAGGTGGTGCTGGCATTCTACACTGAGGATGCCACGCCCAGTTGCACACAGGAGCTGGCCTCTTTCAAGGATGAGTACCCGACCATTCAGGAGTTGGGGGCGGAGGTGGTGGCGGTCAGTGTGGACTCGCTGGACTCTCATCAGGCCTTCTGCGACAGGGTGGGCGGTTATCCCTTCCCTCTGGTGAGTGACTCAGAGCGTGAGGTAGCCAGGGCTTACGGGGTGTTGTCAGATGATGGCAAACGGAGCCGCCGCGCCGTCTACGTTATCGATCAGCAGGGAGTGGTGGTTCACGCCATTCCATGGTACCAACCGGGCAACCCGATGCAGCTGCTGGAGGTCTTCAAGGCTCTCGGGCTTGAGGTGTAACCACCGTTGGACTGGCTAGTCGCTGCGAAGGCGGAGGTAGCGGAAGAGGACGGGGTGACGCTCCGTGGCCAGTTCCATGGCCCTGCGGATGACCCAGACCAGTGAGAAGTGGGTGGTGGGGCTGGTGCGGAGCTTGAACAGGTGATAGCACTCTCTCAGGTTCATCTTGGAGAGCACCCGTCGCTTGTGGGCGTGGGTCACCAGGTACCGGGCGATCTCCGGCAGCTCCCCGTGCATCGTCTGGAAGGCCGCCTCGGCCCGGTGCATCGTTTGGTGGAACCGGGCCTCCAGGCCGGCCTCTTCGACCAGTGGCGGGACGACGTAGCCATGCTCCACCGCCAACGGCTGTGGGATGTAGCTCTGCATCCGGTGCCGCTTGAACTCCCGGTAGGCCCCATAGTCCATGAGCAGGTCAAAGGTGTAGTCCACCGACTCCAGCTCACGCACTGGCACATCGTGGGGGCCCAAGTGCTGGAGGGCCCCGTCGATAACGCCCTCCAGCCGATTCGGCGTCATGGCTTGGACATGCTTCCATATCTGTGTGTAGGGCTGGTTGGCGAATCGGTATAGGAGAGCGGCGGCTACCTTTGCTTCGGCGTCAGGGTCCCAATGGACGAGGGTTGCCTCGGCTTCGGCGGCGGGGCCGTTCGAGGGCTCCGTATAGGGCTGCGCCGCCTCTTGTTGAGCATTGCGGCTCAACACCAGGTAGTCGCTGCGGTCGGCATACTTGATGAGCGTGGGTGTGATGGTGTGCCCCTGCTCCTTCAACACCCGGCCCAGGGCCTGCTCCTCGGCCAGGTCCGATGAGAGGAGCTTGCGAATGGCGTGCTCCATGGACCGGGCGTTCAGGGTGACGCCCACGTTGGTGAGGGTTGCGGCGGGCAGAAGGAACCGGGCGGTGTCGGTGGCCTCACGGCGGATACGGAGGTTGTAGGGGTTGTCCCGTTCGTTGTCGCGGCGGAGGCGTACGGTCGGGAGGTACTGCTGCAGGTCGTCCACCAGCTTCTGGTAGTCGGTGAAGAGGGCGTTGCAGGTGTCTACATAGAGACGACGCAGGGGGTGGCCCTTGAGCTCCGTGGGGATGTGGTAGTACCGTTTGTCGATGACCTGGTAGCGGGACGACTTCTCCGTATAGGAGGCGAGCCGGTTATCCTCCAGGGTGTCGCAGGCGAGGCGTGAGAGGTTCTCGACGGCCATGTGGATGATGGCGTGCTCGGCGACGGAGGAGTGGCCGTAGTTGAGGACCCACCGCTCGTGGAAGTCGGCGGCCTTCTGGGTGGTCACCACTTCGGCGATCTCGTCGAAGGGCTCCGGGCGACGGGAGGTCATGGCGAAGACGACGGCAAGCTGCTCCTCGGTGAGCTGCCGTGGGTCCAGGGGGTAGACGCGAAGCCGGTTGGTCACGGACGAAGGCTCCTGGCAGGGTGGGTGGCACTATGATAGCGGCGGTGGCACCGGCGGTTCAAGGTGCTCGCGGTGGCCGGAG
>JAPUKM010000142.1 GCA_027295645.1 Chloroflexota bacterium
CCAGGATGTTCTGCGTGGAGCGGTAGTTCTCCTCCAGGCTCACCACCTTGGCGTCCGGGTAGTCCCTCTTGAAGGACAGGATGTTCCTGATATCGGCGTTGCGCCACGAGTAGATCGACTGGTCGGGGTCGCCCACCACACAGATGTTGCGGTACTTGCCGGCCAGAAGCTTGGCGAGTGTGTACTGGACCACGTTGGTGTCCTGGAACTCGTCGACCATGAGGTGCAGGTAGCGGTCCTGGTACTGCCGCAGCACCTCCGGTGTCTGCTCAAAGAGCCGGACGGTCTTCAGCAGCAGGTCATCGAAATCGAGCGCCTTGCTCCGGGAGAGGAGCCCCTGGTACCGCTCATACACCCGCTGCACGATCTCCTCGTAGTAGCTGCCCACCGTTTCCGCGTACCCTGAAGGGTCCAGGAGGTTGCTCTTCGCCTGGGAGATGGCGCTCAGCACGGCACGGATGGGGTAGCGCTTGGGGTCCAGGTTGGCCTCCTCCATACTCCGCTTCAGGAGATCGAGCTGGTCCTCCTGGTCGTAGATGGCGAAGTCCCGGTCCACCCCTATGGCGCTACCCTCCTTCCGGAGGATGGCCACGCACAGCGCGTGGAAGGTGCTGCAGGTCAACCCCCCTGCTCGTGTGCCCAGCAGCCGGTCCAGCCGCTCCCGCATCTCTCGCGCCGCCTTGTTCGTGAAGGTGACGGCGGCGATGCGGCGGGGGTTCACGCCGGTCACCCGCACCAGGTAGGCGATCCTATGGGTGATGACCCGCGTCTTCCCGCTGCCCGGCCCCGCGATGATCAGCAGCGGGCCCTCGGTGGTCTCCGCGGCCTCCCGCTGGGCCGGGTTCAGCCCCTCCAGAATGTCCGTCTGCATACCAAGGATTATAGCAAAGGAACCGCTATAGCCCATGCTGAAATGGAGCTCTGTGGCGGCGTTCATCGCTCCCTATGGTAAAGTGGGTAGCTATGAGAGTGCCCCGTGCCTGATTTCGTGGCGGTATTCGCCCTGCTGGCCGCGGTCCTGACCATCACAGCGCTGGTCTCTGGATTTGTGGAGCGAGCACCCGTGTCGTTCCCGCTCATCTTTCTTGGCTTCGGGCTGGCGCTGGGTGGGGGCGGGTTCAATGTGATTCAGATGGCGCCGGATGACCCCGTTCTTGAGGTGGTGGCGACGCTCACTCTATCGCTGGTGCTGTTTCTGGACGCCGTAAAGCTCCAGGTGGATGAACTGGGTAAGCGGTGGCTGGTGCCTGCCCTTATCCTGGGGCCGGGCACCGGCATCATCATCGCCCTGGGAGCGGTATCCATTGCGCTGATGTTTGAGTTTGGCTGGGTGGTGGCCTTTATCGGAGGAGCCATCCTGGCATCAACAGACCCGGTCGTGCTCAGAGAGATCGTTCGCGACCATCGGCTCCCTCGCTCCGTGCGCCAGGTCCTGAAGCTGGAAGCCGGGATGAACGACATCGTAGTCCTTCCGGTCATCCTGATCCTGATCGAGGTGGCCTTGGGCCGGTCGGGCGATGTTGCCGGATGGGCCGGGTTCCTGGCCAAGCTCCTACTGCTGGGACCAGCCATAGGGTTTGGTATCGGCGGGGTCGGCTCCTGGCTCATGGCCAGGGTGGATGCGCGCCTGGGCATACGCCGCGAGTACCAGGCTCTCTATGGGGTTGGCCTGGTTCTTGGGGCGTATGCTGCCGCCACCGCCGCGGGCGGTGACGGCTTCCTCGCGGCCTTCGCGGCGGGGCTGGGGGTTGTCCTGCTGAACCAGACGCTGTGCGACTGCTTCTTGGAGTACGGCGAGGTCACCGCGGAGATGGCCATGCTCCTGGCCCTCGTTCTCTTCGGCGCGGTGCTCTCTGATATCCTCGGTACCGCGAACATCGGCGTGGCCCTGCTGCTGGCCGGCCTGGTCATCTTTGCTATCCGACCGTCGGTGCTTGGGCTGATTCTGGTACGCACGAACATGAGCTGGGAGGCACACGCCTTCATTAGCTGGTTCGGCCCTCGCGGGCTGAACTCGCTACTCCTGGCGTTGCTGGTGGTTCACGCCGGTGTCGCTGGGTCGGAGCTGCTCCTGGCGACCGTAGGCGTCGTGGTGCTCGCCTCCGTTGCCATCCACGGGGGTATGGCCACGCCCGTCGGCGGCTGGTACGGACGAAGGGCGGCCAGGGAGACGCTGGCCGAGGAGCGAGAGAGCACCGCGGCGGGCCTGTTCGGTCACCATGAAGACGAGGTGCAACGTATTACACCGGAGGAGCTGAACAGGCTCCTGAACGGACAGAATCCACCGATCATCCTGGACGTGCGGTCCCGCTCCAGCTACAAGCACGACCAGGCTCAGATCCCCGGGAGCGTGCGGGTGCCCCCCGACCTCATCAACGAGTGGACGCCTTCGGACAACGAGACGGGGCTCGTCGTTGCCTACTGCACCTGACTGGACGAAGCGACCAGCGTCCGTGCGGCGCAGCAGCTTCAAGGCCGGGGTATAGAGGCGGTCGCTCTCACGGGTGGCTTCAACGCCTGGCGAGCGCTGTTCCCGGTGGAGCCCACCACGATGACGGTCTGAGACGGGCGCTCACCGTGCCACTACGTATCCGATACTCGTTTTCACCCAATGCCGTAGGGTTTTCACATCATCCACCATGGTTTTTGGTAAAACAACATAGTCTTTCTTGATGGGCCCCTTGGGAAAATACCGAAGTGGGTTTGCGCCTCTCTGTTCCATCAAGACAATTCTTGATTCTTCAGGCAGTTTTATCGCGAAGCCAGCAGGGGTCAATGTTATGCAGATCTTTCCGTCCGCGTAAACGGCGGCGCCACTAAAGAAATGTTTGACCTCCAGTGTAATACTCTCAAGTACGGGAGGGGCTGCTCGCTTCATTAATTCAGACAACGTTTCCAGATGCTCTTTCGTCACTGTTCTTGCTCGTGATAGTTTCAGGCAGCCATATTATTAGACCGCGTACAGCGGATTGCCCCTGGTGATCAGCCGTTCCTCCGTGCGGAGGCCCTCCCGGACGTACTTGGGAAGGTGGAACAGCCCTTGGTGGGTGATCCCGTCGTAGTAGCGCAGCGGGCGCGACAGCCTGGCCGCCAGCCGCGCGTCCACCTCCTGGGACGACAGAGCATCCGGCACCGGCCCCGTGGACGCGATGACGAACCCCCAGGGGCTGCCAAAGGACGGGACATAGCATCGGTAGGGAGACACCGCGGGGAATACGTTGACCATGGTGTTGTGGACCGCCGTAAACGTCTCCTGATAGTTGAGCGGCCCGCACGGCCCCGCCTGCACGACCATGAGTCCACCGGGGTTCAGCCGCGTTTGTGCCAGGCTATAGAACTCCTGCGTGAACAGCAGGTACGCCGGGCCAGCCTCCAGCGGGTCGGGAATGTCCATGACCAGCAGGTCGAACCTCTCCTCCGTGGCCTCCAGATACTTCCAGGCATCGGCGTAGACCAGCTCCAGGCGGGGGTCCTGCAAAGCGCCCTGGTGATGGTTCGGGAGGTACTCCTGGCACAGCTCCACCACCTCTTGGTCCAGGTCCACCATCACCACCCGCTCAACGGTACCGTGAGAGAGCACCTCGCGTGCCGTTGCCCCCTCGCCGCCGCCGGCTATAAAGACGGATCGGGGCTCCTCCAGGGCCGTCAGCGCGGGCTGGACAAGCGTCTCGTGGTAGACGAACTCATCGGCCTCCGACGACTGGGTCCGGCCATCCAGGACCAGGCACCTGCCGAAGGGGGTCGTCTCGATGATCTCCACCCGCTGATAGCGGGTCTTACCGGAGTAGAGGACATCCTTCAGGTGTGAGGCCAGGAACAGCTCCGGCGTGATGTACTCGTAGTACCACTTGGTGGGTTGATCCTGCATAGGATTCCCCACTCACGACGATGCCTGAGGCACCTCTATCGAGTCGGGGAGCGCACCCCGTTTTACGATGGTCTGAGAGGGCGACTGGGAGCGGAACCCCTCGATCAGGAGTCCCGCGGCCTTTTCGGGGTCGAACCCTTCGCCACAGGTGAACACGTCCACGGCCGCATAGCCATATTCCGGCCATGTGTGGATACAGATGTGAGACTCGGCTATGGCGAGGACGCCGGTGACACCGTGGGGGCTGAACTTGTGGAAAGACTCTCCGATAATGGTAGCCCCGACCGCATGGGCCGCCCTGGTCAGCGTGGACCTTACGTAGGAGAGGTCGTTAAGAAGATCGCGGTCGCAGTGGTTAAGTTCTAAAAGAAGTTGAGTACCAAGCGCATTCAATCACCCGCCCCCCGTAACGAACTCAGACAAACGAGTATTTTACACTACTTTACTCAGATTGCAATATGCTTCGCAAAAGTGTCTGCGCCGCCCCACCCGGTAGCCCACCCTGTCAGGCAGGCGTCAGCCTCCCGTCAGCGATTCGTCAGGCAGCGCCGCCGCAACCCGTTTACGATGATGGTGCTGGGTATCCACGGAACACCCGGCAACACGCCACCGGATTCCCCTCCCAACGGTGGCGGGCGAGGCGGGAGCACGTCGCGCCGACAGAGACACCCCGATTGGCTCATCGGGGTGTCTCGCTTCTGGCCGCTGTCCCGACGCTACTAGCCAGCCGCGGGCTTCTGCTCCGGCGGGGGCGCCGCCGGGGCCGGATTCGTCAGCCCCTGCGTCAGCGAGCTGGGCATCAGCGGCTCAAGCTCGTCCAGCGTCCACCGCCCGCTCTTGTGGATGGCCCTGATGACGTGTCGCGGCGAGTACAGGCTCATCGGCAGCCCCGCCGTATCGATGATCTGTCCGGTGATGTTCCCCGCAGCCTCCGTGCACAGGTAGACGCACTTCGGGGCGTTCCGCTCCGGGTTCAGAGGGTTCTCTATCGAGCGGCCCGTGTCTGCCCGGTTTCCCGCTATGCCCAGCTGCTCCCGGATCGCAGACGCCGCTTCGGGGATCGCCGCGGTCATGCGGGTCTCGCCGGCGGGAAAGGCGGCGTTGACCGTAATGCCGTAGGGGGACAGCTCCTCGGCCATGCACCGGGCCAGGCCCACCATGCCCATCTTTGCCGCGGCGTAGTTGGCCTGGCCGGAGTTGCCCAGCGCCGATATCGACGAGAACAGCAGTATCCTGCCGTACCGCTGCCGGATCATATGGGGCACGGTCTGGCGGACCAGGTTGAACGCCCCGTACAGGTGCACCTGGAGCACCCCGTCCCACTCCTCCTCGCCCATGTTGAACACCATCCGGTCGCGCAGTATCCCCGCCAGGTGGCAGATAATGTCCAGGCGACCGTATGTATCGATGGCCGTCTGCACGATCCGCCCCGCGCTCTCGAACTCCGCGACGCTGTCGTAGCTGGCGACCGCCGTCCCGCCCTCCTTGGTGATCGACGCCACCGTGGTGTCTGCCGGCCCCGACGACGTCCCCGTACCGTCCAGCGCGCCGCCTAGGTCGTTCACCACCACCGACGCACCCTCCCGCGCCAGCCACGTCGACACGCCGTGGCCGATGCCGCCGCCACCCCCCGTCACGATGGCCACGCGACCCTCCAGCCGGTTACCCATGGCGACCTCCCATCCGGCGGCGGCCCCACCGTCCCCATCCTCGCGGCATGTCGTAGCTCAGGAACTGCGGGACCAGCTCGTCCAGCTCGTCCATGGTGAAGATGTCGGCCTTGTAGATGTTCCGTTCAATCTCCGGGTTCGAGTACAGGTAGATGCTGCCGCCCCGCACGCCGAACACGTACCCGTTGGCGTTGGGCGACTCACCGGTGCACAGGTATGCCACCAGCGGTGCCACGCTCTCCGGGTCGCCAGGCTCGCCTGGGCCCTCCCACGCGCCCAGCGCCGGGGGCGATCCGAAGCCCGCACGCTGGTCGGGCGTTCGGTAGCTGTCCACCGTCCCGGGGAAGAGCCGCGTCTCGGCCACCGCCGATACGGCGTTGCAGGTGATCCCGTAGCGGCCCACGTCCCGCGCCACGCTCCGCGTCATGCCGATCACACCCTCGGTGGCCGCCGCATAGCTGGACATGCCCACCGCCCCAAGCCCGGCGTCCGACGTCAGGTTCACGATACGACCGCTGCGCTGCTGGCGCATCAGGATGGTGGCGTACTTCGTCGTCGTGAAGTAGCTCTTCAGGCCGTTGCGGAGCACCGCGTCCCAGTCCTCCGGCGTCATCTGGAAGATCATACGGTCGCGGCGCACCCCAACGCTGTTCACCAGGATGTCCACGCGACCGAAGCTGTCCACCGCCAGCTGGACCACCCGCTCGCCGCCCTCCATCAGCGACACATCCTCGTAGCTGGCCACGGCCTTGCCGCCGGCCTTTGTAATATCTGCCACCACCTCGTCGGCGGGCTCCTTCTGCGAGCCCGTGCCGTCGACATCGCACCCCAGGTCGTTGACGATTACGGAGGCCTTCTCCTCCGCCAGCAGAAGGGCCACCGCACGGCCTATCCCGCGACCGCCCCCGGAGACCACCGCCACCTTCCCCTCGAACCGATTACCCATGCGTTCTCCCCTTTATTGTGAGCCTAGCCCCAATCCCACGCCGCCCGCTCGGCTTTCTACTCTGACGGGGCGATTATACAGATGCGGCAGGCAATTGGGGAGGGTGGGGCTACCGACCCTTCTCCTCTAATAGGCGCTGAGCCAGCTCCCGATTCCTCATAATAGCAGCGTAGCGGAATGCGTGGTGAACCTCCGTATAGACCTCCAGGGCCTGGTCGTACGCCGCGATGGAGGCGGTCAGGGCCTGCACACCCACATCCCCGTCCAGACGCCTCCCGAGAATACTGAGGGAAATCCCCTTGTTGCTG
>JAPUKM010000143.1 GCA_027295645.1 Chloroflexota bacterium
TTTCTTCATGAGAAAGATGCGCAGTTACTCGGATGGTAGCTAGCTCTCCTGAGGCTACGCTGTTGCCACAATCAATCGGCCAACAGTAATCCGCGTAGTCGGAAGGAGAAGAGAAAATGGCAAGCATAGGATCGCAGGCCAAGATCGCCGAACTTGTGCGGGCGTATGACGAGGTCGGCATTCCAATGAAGTTCACACCCTCCCAGGCCAAGCTCCTGGTGAGCACCTGGAAGCGCCTGGCGGAGGGCACTCCGGCCACACCGTCAGAGATCGCAGCGCTGGCAGTAGAGGCGGGCATGACGGCAGACGAGGCCAACGACTTCCTGGTCTGGATGAGCGAGAAGAACGACGATGGGGCCATTCTTGGGACGATGGGGCTGACCCAGACCGATTGGTCCAACATCAAGTTCGTCGCAGACGGGATAGACCTGCACGTCTGGTGCGCGCTCGACTCCCTGTTCCTGCCGCCGCTGATCAACAAGACCGTTCAGGTGGAGGTTCTCGCAGCAATGTCTCGTGAACCCATCCGCTTCTCGGTAGGCCCGGACTCTATCGGACACATCGAGCCGGCGGGGGCGGTAATGACCACCGTGGTGCCAGCTCTCCCGGACATCGCAAACCTGCAGGCCGTCGAGGAGGTTTGGGGCATCTTCTGCCACCACTCCTTGTTCTTCGCATCACGCGAAGAGGCCGAGGATTGGGTAGCCACCAAAGAGGGTCTGGACATCTCCATCCTGGATCTGCCGGACGCCTACGAAGTTGCCAGCAGGAGCTTTGCAGGCCTCAAGAATCTCGCCCACTAATCAGACGACACCGATTCCAGGGCGGGAATTCATTTAACTTTCCTGGAATTGAATTGCTGTGATGTTCGAAAGGGGGGTAAGGCAAATGGACATGGCGAGCATCGGTACACTAGCAGCCATAGCGATCGGGATTGGGATCTGTGCCGTAGGAGGGTTGTTTGCCGCCCGGACCGGCAGCAGGCATGAGGACGAGGATTGAGGTGGTAACAGGTATATCAGGTCATTGCAATAGAAAACAAGGGAGGTGACGAAGGTGTCGAACGAAAGCGGTAACTCAGGTCTAGTGTGCCAGCGCGAGCTGGGGGCATTCGACTCGGAACGTAAGCAACGCTATGAGACGTTGATCGGCGAGTTCAGAAATCAGGTTGAGGAGATGAAGGAGCTGGAGGATGGATATGCGTTCCGGGTGAACGGCGAGAGTGCGTCTATCGTGGGGCTTGCAGAGTGGGTTTCGTTAGAGAGGCTCTGCTGCACCTTTTTCAAATTCACGTTAGAGGTGGAGCCGGAAAGCGGGCCGGTTTGGCTGAGCCTGACGGGAGGATCTGGCGTCAAGGAGCTTCTTCGGTCCGAAATCGAGGCGCGGCATAGCAACTGACGGCGACATTGGGGATGACATTGATAGTCAGTCGATTATCCATGAGATAAATGACCATCCTGTAAACGTCGAAGGGACATAGTTAGGGAACAAAAGAAGAAAAGATAGGAGGAGGTGCAATATGGTGACCAAGCAAGTGGATACAACAAGAGTTGTGGGAAGACAGCAGCGGGCTATCGGTCCAATTGGCACCGCAGCGAGGATAGGCCTGGCAGCATGGGTTGGGCTGGCGGTTTTCCAGCAATGGTCTACAGGACAGCTCCAATTGTATACGCCAGTTTTAGGGTTGGTAGTCTTCCCGGCGATGATTGTATTGGTGGCTATGACTTGGCAACGAGTGCGCCATACCCCGATTCCTGGCAATGGGCCTCAGGGAATCATCATCAACCATGCCATTATATTTGTGCTTCTTGCTATACCAGCAACGTCTCTGGCAGCAAGCCTCTTCTACGGTGCTTCCGCCCTACTTGCAGCTGTTCGGGACTACAAGGGTTGCGAAGTGGTAGCGATATCTAACACCCTGCTCCGACGGCATGACGAAGTGGGATGCTTCTTGTTCACGCCTGCAGATGCCCTCGACTCGCGGCTGACTCACAAACCTAGGAAGAAAATTAATCCCGGCATATAGGACTTACACCGCATAGCCTATGCCACCAGCAACACTTCCAGATAGTGTTTCACGGAGAGACGGGCCCTACTCGAACTCCCCGTCCAGCAGGGAAAATAGTCTCGTTAGACTGTTACCCTCTCCTCGGACCGTTGCTGAGGATTTAACGATGAAAAGGATGGAGTCTCTCCATCTTCTCTGCACGGTTAGCAGCGCTGACGACGGACGAAATCAGAGGCAGCGCACCTAATCGAGTCTCCGCTCGGCGCTGGTCAGCGATTCACCGGCACCGCTGCTCGGTCTGTTTTATATCTAATCAACTGGAGAGTGCTGCGCGCTCCATCGCTCAGGTGGAGCAGAAGTGTGCCATCCAATTCCGCACTAAGAGCGGAAGCTTGATTCACGAGCAAAATCCGCTCCAACAAATTCTTGAAGCAGCGATAGCAGCGGAACTTGTTCCTCTTATTTGACATCGATCCGCTGCTTGAATCGGAGCGGATAGAAATTTCAAGGAGAGGGATTCTCCTGGTCGACGCTGCTAATCTATTGTCCCGGGGTGCTTACTTTTCCCCTGCGCGCTGGGAGCAGAGGCCGGGACAGTCTAACGAGGCTATTAGATATTTTGGTTCGAGTCCCGTGAGGTGGGCTGCACGCGACGATATCAAGAACTTTCACGCTGACCTTCCGGCTGACCCGCAGCTAGGAGGCCGATGACTCGAGTGGAGTTCACCCGACGGTTCCTTACCCTTACCTCCCATAAAACTCTTCAGTTTTCACGATCTCCGACTCATCATCGTCCCCGTAGTTAATGTTCTTCGAACGGAAGCCCCGTGTACTGCTCGGCGAGGCTCGATGCGGCCGCGTGGGACGACGTAACATAGTCGAGCTGGGCCAATTGTAGCTGGCGTTGTGTCCCATCACCGGTGTCCGGGAATCGGTGCAGCATCGAGGTCATCCACCACGAGAAGTGCATTACTTTCCACGCCCGTCGGAGGCAGGTGTCAGTATACGAATTGATTCCTGCCGCGTTGCCGGATTTGATAATCTGAGCCAGGGCCCGTGCAAGAACGCGCACGTCGGCGACCGCCAGGTTCAAACCTTTTGCGCCGGTAGGAGGCACGATATGCGCTGAGTCCCCGGCCAAGAATAGCCGCCCATGTCGCATCGGCTCCGCGACGTAGCTGCGCATCGGCAGGATGCTTTTCTCAATGATCGGACCCTCGTGGAGGGTCCAGGAATCCACCGTCTCGAGGCGGACGTGCAGCTCCTCCCAGATGCGCGAGTCAGGCCATTGGGCTATGTCGTCGTGAAGATCGCACTGAAGGTAGAGGCGGCTCACCTCCGGAGACCTCAGGCTGTGTAGTGCAAACCCACGGTCGTGTGACGCGTAGATCAGTTCGTCCGTGGACGGAGGGACCGCTGCGAGGATGCCCACCCACGCGAAAGGATAGTCGTGGACGTATTCGTGAAGGGCGGATATTGGGATGGCCTGGCGCGACACCCCGTAAAACCCGTCGCACCCGGCCACGAAGTCGCACTCGAGCGTCCGGGCCTCGCTTCCCTCCATGTAGTGGACGACAGGTTGGTCAGTTTGAATGTCCGCTATCTCCGTGACCTCGGCATCGAACAGGAGAGCTCCGCCTACTGCGATCCTGGCGGCAATGAGGTCTTTCACGACCTCCTGCTGGCCGTAAACCCAAATGGAGCGTCCTACGAGTTCGCCGAAGGCGATGCGACGGCGCTCGTGGCCAAACC
>JAPUKM010000144.1 GCA_027295645.1 Chloroflexota bacterium
AGCGATTGCGGCGACTCAAGGAGTGGAGAACTGACGAAGCAAACGCTTTAGCGATGGAGCCGAGTTTGGTCTGGCCAATGATCAGCCTGGAAAGATTGGCCAGGGCTCCAGGCTCTCTCAGCATTGAGATAGAAAACCCGGAAGTCCGACATTGGCAACGCGATCGGTTTCTGGAACATATCTCGTACGCCCTGGCCTAACGCTCATTCACTGTGCGAACGACTTTGCGTACCAAGGGTGCCGACATCACAGTACGGAGACCCCTCCCCTGCACCAGATATTTCTCCGTCGTTCGTGTGTTGACGACCCAATGTCAGCGGACGGGTAGCCTGGTTTTCTGGTAGTCCCGAAAGGAAAGCTACGGCTGAGTGTATGGTGGCACGAGTATTCGCTATGGTGGCACCGTCGCTTCGCGGCCAGCAGAGCAACACTCTTACATTTATGGTAGACTCTCCTTTAATGGTAGAAGTTTGCACCCATACCCCCGTTTGTCTATAGCGTTTTCCGTGCCCTTAGGGGCTCTGCATCGCATCCCAAGCGTGCCCACGCGAATCTCCAAGGCATCCCTCCGTATCGGTGACTAGGCCCCTGCCAACTATTATAAGAAAGGAGTTCACCGATGAATTACGAAGACAAGACACTTACGTGTCTGGATTGTGGGCAGCCGTTCACTTTTAGCGCTGACGATCAGTCGTACCATGCGTTGAAGGGTTTTACAAATGAGCCCAATCGTTGCGAGTCATGCCGTCAGGCACGCCGCAACGAACGCGATGGTGGTTTCGGTCAAAGCCCACGTGAAATGCATACTGTGGTCTGCGCCGAATGCGGCAAAGATGCCACAGTGCCATTCCAGCCCCGAGGCGATCGTCCCGTTTACTGCAGCGACTGCTTCAGCAAACAAAAGACATCCGCGCGGTCAAGCTGGTAGAAGGAAGAGTAGGAACACAGAGGGGGTGATTGTCGCCCCCACTACAAGTACTGGCGGCTGAATGCCGCCGGTCACAAGAGAGGGAACAGAATTGAGGATTTACGTTGGTAACTTTGGGTTTGATACGACTGAACAGGAGATACGTGGAGCGTTCGAAGCTCATGGCGAGGTGCAAGAGGTCTCGATGATTCGGGACCGTGATACCGGCCGCTCTAAAGGATTCGCCTTTGTGGAGATGCCCACCGGTACAGAAGCCGAGGCTGCAATCGGCGCACTCAACGGTCAGGAATTCGGCGGGCGCCCCATAACGGTCAACGAGGCCCGGCCTCGGCAGGAGCGGAGCTTTGGTGGCGGTGGCGGAGGTGGATTTGGAAACCGTGGCGGCGGCGGTGGAGGTGGAGGTTTTCAGAACGCGCGTAAGGGCGGTGACCGAGGCCCTCGCTGGTAACAATGTGATGTGACGCTTGCCTGCGCTTCCGGCAACTCCGTACAACGGGGGACGCTTGTGGCGCAGGCAGCTGGGCCTTGATCAAAGCGCCTCATGCTTTATCAGGGGAATCTCATGTAGATTGTGGTCTTCGATACCTCTTTTCAGTTGAGGAAGAATCCATGAAGGCAATTCGTATTCACGAGTCCGGCGGACCGGAAGTGCTCAAGTACGAGGAGTGCCCCAATCCAACCCCAGGGCCTGACCAGGTTTTGATCAACGTTCAGGCCAGTGGCGTCAACTTCATGGATGTTGGCAGACGGAAGGGGACCATGCCCAGTCAGCTTCCCATGACACTGGGGGGAGAGGCGGCTGGCATCGTGTCAGCTATTGGCTCGGAGGTAACGGAGGTACAGGTTGGCGACCTGGTCGGCTCCCCGTCCGTGATCGGTGGCTACGCTGAGCAAGCCCTGGCGCCCGCTGCCCGTACTATCAAGTTACCTCCTGGGACCGACGCCACAACAGGCGCTGCGGCCTTACTCCAGGGCATGACCGCCCACGCCCTGGCCTACGGTTCCTATCCCTTGAAACCTGGAGACCGGGCCCTGGTACATGCCGGAGCCGGCGGTGTAGGTCTGCTCCTGATTCAAATGGCTAAGACGCTCGGTGCTTACGTCTACGCCACGGTTTCCACGGAGCAGAAGGCAACACTGGCCAGCAACATGGGCGCAGACAAGGTCATAATCTATACTCGCCAGGACTTCGCCGTAGAGATAAACAAGGAAACCGCCGGAGAAGGCGTTCAGGTGATCTACGACTCCGTGGGCCGGGAAACATTCGACCAGGACATCAAATGCCTGGGCCGCAGGGGCTTCCTGGTGCTCTACGGCCAGTCCAGTGGGCCGATACCCCCGATTGACCTGAGCATCCTGGGTGGGAAATCGCTGGCGATCGCCCGTGGCGGATTGGCTAACTACACCGTCACCCGAGAAGCGCTGCTCCAGCGGGCTAACGACGTACTGGGCTGGATCAACTCAGGAAAGCTCAAGTTGAACATCCACAAGACCTATGCCCTGTCGGACGCGGCCCAGGCCCACCGCGAGTTGGAGGGGCGTCAGACCACCGGCAAGCTCCTGCTGGTCCCCTAGAACTTGCGCCTGACCGGCGACGATTGTGCCGTTCCAAAACCGGGCAGGCCTGTGAACGCATTCAAGGTGGCCCCTCGTTTTCCGAAATAGCGCTCCGGATAGGTTGACGGGCTTGACCAACCCCGGCACCGCATGGCACTCGTCTCGCAATTAAGCGTCTCCCATCATGCGCTCGAATTGATAATGTTCCCTGGCAAATGATAAGTTGGCCCCATACGTCGAATGATCGAGCACGGGCCTCGCCCGATGTCAACTGCATTAGGAGGGAAATGAATCAAATATCCGACGCCGGACCAGAGCCTCCAGAGGGATGGTTGAAGACCGGCGACCTCAAAATGCACTACCTGGACTGGGGCGGCACCGGAAAGCCCGTATTGGCCCTGCACGGAATGGCCTCCTCCTGCCACTGGTATGATCTGGTCATCCCACATCTCAAAGACGGCCTCCGGATCATCGCACTGGACCAGCGGGCCCACGGCAAGACGGACCAGCCTTCCACCGGCTACGACTGGCCTACTCTTGCCGGAGACGTCATTGCCGCCCTTGACCAACTCGAGATCCAGAGGACAGCCATCATCGGCCACTCCTGGGGAGCCAGCGTTGCTCTGAGCGTTGCAGCCCTGCACCCCGATCGCGTATCAGCGCTGGCCCTGATCGACGGTGGGTTCTCTGCTGGCCCGCGCTCTCCGGACATGACCTGGGAGGAGTTCAAGGAGCGGTTGAGCCCTCGAGATATCTATGGCCCGCGAGAACGGTATCTTGGTGCTCTCAGCCGGCAGTTCGCTCACTGCTGGAGCGACCAACTCGAGCACATGGTAATGACCATGGTACAGGTGGAGGCCGACGGCACTGTCCAGGAGCGTCTGAAGCCGGAAAATCATGAGCAACTCTTATGGGCTATGTGGTCAGACCCTTCCTCACTGAAGCTGTCCCAGGTACGCTGCCCCACACTGCTGGTCGCAGCCGAGCGTCGCCGTCAGGATGGAAACGATGCGTTTCTCAGGCGCCGAAGGGAGCAGGTCGACGCGGCTCAAGCCGCTCTTTCGGAAAGCCAGGTGGTATGGATTCCGGACACTGGCCACGACATTGGCTATGAGAAACCAGAGGAACTGGCCGATACGCTAGGGGAATTCCTGGCAGGAACGACACGGTCATCAACTGGTCGTAGCCAATAATTTGGCCATTCTCTGGCCTTACACGGCAAATATCTGATTACCGCCGAGATTATTTCCTAGGTGCTAGTCCACGAAACCAAGCCACGCCTACCAACTCTGACACCCCGGACATATCTACTCAACCCAGAGTATTCGTTGCCATTGCCT
>JAPUKM010000145.1 GCA_027295645.1 Chloroflexota bacterium
TCAGGATGCCATCGTACGGGAGCTTCAGAACAACGCGGCCCGCGACCAGGAGGCGGCTCTCGCGGAGGGGGGGCGGATGGCGCAAAGACTGGCGCCCTATGTCCAGGACTTCTTCCAGGAGTGGGACCATTCAGGGGTGGAGCCCTATTACGCTGTGAACAGCCGGACGTAACGGCGTAAGGGGTGGCGTTTAGGAACCGCGGTCCCCGGCCGGCGCGGCGTCACCGAATCGCTCCCAGGCCAGCGTCGCAGCACCTATCACGCCCGCGTGCTCGCCAAGGGCAGCGTTTGTGATTCGCAGTGGCTCGGCGGCGACGGCCAGGGAGTAGCGGGGGACCCGTTCCTGAGCCATCTCCACCAGCTCGGGCAGTCCTTCAACCACGCCTCCGCCCAGGACCACCAGGCAAGGGTTGAAGGCATTCACCAGCGAAGCGATGCCCACAGAGAGGGCATCGCCGGTCTCCGTCACCAGCCGTTGGGCCAGAGGGTCTCCCTGATGGGCGGCCTGAGAGACATGAGCCGCAGTCAGTTTTTCCCCACTGCCCTCCGCTAGGGCCATCAGGGCGGCCCCCGCCTCCGGGTCCACTGCCACCGCCTCCGACGCTCTCCGTGCTATGGCCCACCCGCCGGCCATGGCCTCCAGGTGCCCTCGATTGCCACACCGGCACTCCGGACCGTTCCTTTCGATGACGGTGTGGCCCAGCTCACCGGCACTGCCGCCACAGCCAGCCAGCAGGCTCCCCGCGGCGATGACCCCGCCGCCGATGCCGGTGCCAACGAAGAGGCACACCATGTCCGTCACTCCCTGCCCGGCACCGTACCGCCACTCCCCCCAGGCGGCAGCCTGGACATCGTTGACCACCACCACAGGGAGGTCCAATGCCTTCTCAAGCTCCGCTTGCAACGGTATGGTGTTCCAACCCGGAAGGTTTGGAGAGGCCCGCACCGTGCCTGTGGCCGGGTCTATCTGTCCCGCGGCCCCAACACCAGCACCGATCACCTGCGCCTCAGCAACGGAGGCACGGAGCTCCTTGATACTTGTGGCTATGGATGCCACGGTAGCTTGGGGGTCGGCAGTGATGCCCGTGGCGCCTCGGCCGGCGGCCACAACGTTCCCGTTGGCATCCACCAGGGCTATGGCTACCTTCGTGCCGCCTAGATCAATCCCTACCATGACGGTTGCCATCGCCCCCCCCTTTAATCAACCCTCGGAGCACCCGTTGTGTGCGGCCCTACATATAAGACACGGCCCGACGGTACTATCGCCAGGCCGTGTCTTTCAATGGCTATCTCGGCTATGGAGTAGTCGGCTCGACTACTCCATATTCAGGTGTTGCGCCACTATCTGGCGCATCTCGACCACAGACTCCTGTTGCCAGGCCGGGAAGCGCGCCCGGTTCCGGGTGCGAAGCTCCGCTCGGGCTGTTTGCTCATCAGCGTCGGGTAGATCCCGCTTTATCTGCTCCTCTATTTGAGCTCGCTCCTGACTGGCCGCCTTGGGCCGCTCGATCCAGTGACCGATGTACTTGTGGTCCCGCGTGTAGAAGACGGCCACCGGGATGGACATGTGCTCGCCGTTATTCAGAAATTCGTTCATGATATCCAGATGGGAGTCTCTGGGGAAGACCCGCATCTCCATACCTGACGCCTCGGAGATCCGTGCCATTATAGGCATTCCGCGATATACGTCGGGACACCAGTCCTCTCCTATGACCAGCATCTTGGCCGGCCCGTCGGGATGCTGGACGGCCTTGCTGAAAAACTCGGCGTCCTCCGTGGTGAGCTGGAACTGGTCGTACAGGCTCTGGAACTGGTCCTTGTTCACATTGATCTGTGCTATATAGTCCGTGTAGTTGAGCCCCTGATTGAACCGTTCCGGGGTGACTACGCTGGTCTTCTCTGCCATGGCTCCCTCCTTTACGTTTCCGAAGTACCTGGTTGGGCAGGGTAGGGGATGTCTTCCCACCTGCCGGAGTTCTTAGGCGGCGCCGCCGCCTACTCGATCGCTCAGCCTATCTCATCCTCAAACCCGATCTCAACCTTTCCATCCGGGTAGACAACGATTGGGACCTCCCCCCCGAACCCCAGGGCCTCGTCCAACCACGCCTGGCTCTTGTCCACCTGGCGCTCCTCGAAGGCAATGCCCCGCTCTGTCCAGGCGGTGCGCAGGCTCGCGCAGGCCGGGCAGGTGGTCAACGTGTATACGGTGGGGATAGCCTCTGTGGTCATACGTCCTCCAGCAACGGTCTGCTGTGCGGCAAGAAACATCAGTATAACGGGAGCGGCCACGATTGCCAACCGTAGCCGCACAAGACACCCGCCCACCGGATTAGGAGTGGAAGCAAATATTCTGGCGGCACGCAGGAGTATTCTTAGAGGAAAGGGCGAATTCATAGCGGATTACCAGCAGACTCTTGACATATACCAGATTGTTTGGCAGAATATTCAGAGTATTCTTAAGAGTAAGCAGGGGGAAGTCATGGCGAAGCTTGGAACCTACTCATATCCAGACATCCGATTCAGTGATGCCGTGGAGATAGCGGGCCGGATAATGAACAAGTTCCGTGGCAGCGTTACCGTAAAGGGACTTGCATGGGAATTGGGTATGGCGGAGAACAGCGGAACCCTGTTTGCCAAGGTGGCGGCCCTACGGGACTTCGGTCTTGTGGAGGGCAGAGGTGAGCTACGTGTATCAGCCCTTGCCCAGCGGATCCTTCATCCGAACAGCTCTGAGGAGGGCCGGAGGGCGCGGGCCGAGGCGTTTCACCGGGTTGACCTCCTGCAGACCCTGTACGAAAGGTTTGAGGGCGAGGCTCCTGATGATATGAGCTTGATGGTGACGTTGGAGGAGATCACCCGGGTCCCAAGAGATGAGATCGTAAAGCGGTTTACACTCATCCAGAAGCATCTCTCAGATGCTGCTCGAGTCTTGGGGCGTATCGGTGCCTCTGCCGCGCAACCTTCCGCAGATGTGCACCAACAGCTCTCCGATGCTCCACCGGAAGCTCGGAGCCATGCCGGAGAGCCTCCGGCATACTCCTCCGGCCTGTACCTGGACGCCGGAGACCTCCACCTTTCGGTGCCCCTTACCGCGGCCTATATCGATGTGGCCATCAATCTGCTTCAGACCTTTAGGGTAAAGATGGGCGAACCGGTGGCAGAGGCCGGGCATGGTGGGGATAGCGGCACATCCTCGTAACCTGCGCCCGCACCGCGAAATAGAAAAGCCCCTGGCCTACCGAGGCCAGGGGCTTTTTCTTAGCTGTTCCGCTCTTCCCAGTCCGGAACCGGTTCATCTACCAGCCACAGAAAGACGAACAGGCCGGTGGGCCCAAGGTTCAAAAACTGGTCTACCAGGAGCTTCCGCTTCTGGGCGTAGGGGAGGCTGTCCAGCGTGCGGAGATAGCCGTGGAAGGAGCCGTGCTCGTCGGCCAGGTCGACCATCGTTCGCGCGTTCTCGATAGTCGCCATCACCTTGCGCCGGTTCCGGACGATTCCCGGGTCGGCAAGCAGCCGCTCCAGGTCGCCCTCGCCGTAGGCGGCCACCCGTTGCACGGTGAAACCGTCGAAGGACCGCTGGAAGTCGGGCCACTTCTGGCGGATTACCATCCAGCTGAACCCAGACTGGAAGACCGCCTTGGTCAGCATCTCCAAATAGCCGCTGTCGTCCGCTGGCTTTGCCCTGGGCGGTATCTCGTGGCCGTGAGCCATGGAGCCCTCCTCCGTCGGCGAAATCTCCACTCCTTGCCAAGAGAGCGGCAATGGACAACAATGCACCTCTGTTGCTAATCCTGAGGATAACCTTACCACAGGGCCAGAGCCCACACGTTTAGCCATCAGGGCCGCGTGGCCCGGAGCGTGATCGCATTCGATAGCTCACTCACGGATGGGAGGCAGATATGCTGGACGGTATAAGGGTGATTGACCTCACCCGTGCTCTGGCGGGGCCTACATGCACCCGCCTCCTGGCGGATCTGGGAGCCGAGGTGATCAAGATTGAGCCTCCGGGTGGCGACTTCACCCGTGGCTTCCCTCAACTCAAAGAGGGAATCAGCGGGTACTTCTTGCAAAGAAACTATGGGAAGAAGAGCCTCTGTGTGGACCTCAAGGAGGAGGAGGGCAGGCGGATCGTCCGGGATCTGGTGGCCATGTCAGATGTGGTGGTGGAGAACTACAAGCCCGGAGTCATGGAGAGGCTGGGCCTTGAGTTTGGTACGCTGACCCAACTCAATCCGAAAATTATCGTATGCTCCATATCAGGGTACGGGCAGTACGGCCCCTATCGAGACAGGGCGGCGGGCGACCACGCCATTCAGGCGATGAGCGGCCTTATGTGGATGACAGGAGAGGAGCAGGGCTCGCCGACATGGGGTGGTAGTGCCTACACCGACGTTGGGGCCGGTGTTCATGCCTTTGGGGCCATCTGTGCCGCCCTGCTCCGCCGCGAGCGCACGGGCGAGGGCGAGCGGATCGATGTCTCTCTCTTCGACTGCGCCTTCTGGCAGCACGAGTTTGCCGTGGAGCAGTTTCTCCAGAGTGATGGCATGGTGAAGCCTAAACGGATGGGTAGCCGCAGAGCCGGCACGGCCCCCTCCGGCATTTACCGCGGTCGTGACGGCTATATCGCCCTCGTCGTCTTCTCCGACAGCGGATGGCAGACGCTGGCGGAGGCCATCGGTCGGCCCGAGCTTGCACAGGACCCGCGATTCATCAGCAGGGAGGCCCGCTGGGCCCACGCCGACGATGTCGATCAGATCGTTGAGCGGTGGCTGATGGAGCAGGACACAGTTGAGGAGGCCGTGACCATTCTTGCGGACCGGTTCGGGTTGCCTTGCGCCAAGGTGATGACCGTGGAGGAGGCTGTCCAGAGCCCGCAGGTCCGTGAACGGGAGCTTCTGACGGAGGTGGACGATCGGGTGTTGGGGAAGGTGATGGTTCAAAGTCGACCAGTGAAATTCTCTCACGGAGTGGCGGCTCCAACCGTATCGGCGCCCCTTCTGGGAGAGCATACACGTCCGGTCCTGAGGGACCTGCTGGGACTCTCCGATGCTCGGATCCAGGAGCTGCTTGGAGACGGTGTGCTCCAGGTCGACGACAGGGTCCTACCTCTAGTAATGGGAGAGGAGGCCTAGTCGGACAGGTTGTAGAGCCGTATCACGTTCTCCCGGAGAAACTTGCGCTTGGCCCCCGGCCGTAGGTCCAGCTCCTCTATCTCCGCCATGGCCCGTACGGGTTCGATCACCGGGTGGTCTGTACCGAAGATCACCTTGTCCTGTCCATAGGTGTTGAGGAAGTGTATGAACTCCGGTTTCCAGTAGCGCGGGGCGTAGGCGTCGGAGCCGATGTACACGTTCGGGTGCTTGTTCGCCACCGAGATCATCTCCTCCACCCACGGATAGCCAATGTGAATGCCGATCAGCTTCAACTCTGGGAAGTCGCAGGCGATGGTGTCCAGGAGGATGGGCCGCCCAACGCTCTGCAGGGGCGGGATATCTGAGCGGTAGACCAGGCAGTGGCCCACCTGCATCTGAATGGGGATGTCCAGCTCCACGCACTTGGCATAGAAGGGGTAGTACTTGGCGTGGTCCGGTGCCATCCTGAACCAGTGGGGATAGAGGTGAGCGCCTATATACCCCAGCTCCTTCACCGCGTACTCAAGCTGCCTTACCCCCTCCATACCCTCCCACGGGTCGATCCCGGCCAGGGCGTAGAACCGGTCGGGGTAGCGACTCACCACGTCGGCAATCTCCTCATAGGTGGGGTTCCAGGTGGCGCCGAAGTACTTGGAGCCGGACTTCTCCGCCAACAGAAACGCCTTCTCAATTCCGGCCGTATCCATCTTTTCCAGCAGCTGCTCGGCGGTGACACCCTGCTTGACCTCGTCGGAGGAGTTCAGGGTATCGTAGAGAATGAAGCCCGGGCCTCTCCTCGCCAGACGTTCCGGAGTTATGAGATTGCATACCATGTCAATAGCTTTAACTTTAACCGCTTCCGTGGTTGCCATTGCTGTGCCTCCAGATCAGACCTTGGTGGCAGCACCCATAGTGGGCACAACCTCAAACGCATGCGAGTGTATTCGGGGCTTCATTCGCTGTCAACGGCGCACGAGAGGCGGTGTGCCACGAGGCCCGTTGGACCTACAGGTGCTCCTTCACCTTCTGAGCCAGGCTCATGGTCATACCGGGAATGCTGGCCAGATCATCCAAGGACGCCGCCTTCACCCCTGCCACGGAACCGAACCGACGCAGCAGCGTCCGCTTTCGCTTTGGCCCTATACCCGGCACAGAATCCATGGCCGACTTGACGGCGCTCTTGCTGCGGCGTTGCCGGTGATAGGTGATGGCGAACCGGTGGGCCTCGTCCCGCACCCGTTGCACAAGGAACAGCCCCTGGCTCCCCCTGGGCAGCAGGATGGGGTCTGGATCGTGCGGAACGTACAGCTCCTCGTTCTCCTTCGCCAGACTGGATAGTGGAACGGTGTCCATCACCCCCAACTCAAGGAACACCTGGAGCACGGCGCTCAGGTGTCCCTTGCCGCCATCGATGATGACCAGGTCTGGGATGATGCCCCAGGCATCGTTCTTGGCCTGGGCGCTTCCGACCGCCTCGCTCGCGCCCTCCTTACCAAGGTCATCGCCCTTCCCGTCGCCGACGTCCGCACGCACCTGCTCCGACAGCCGTTTGAAGCGACGTCGCAGCATCTCCTGCATCATCGAGTAGTCGTCCACTCCCTGAACATCCCTGATCTGGAAGCGGCGGTAGTGGCTGCTCTTGGGCCGGCCATCTTCAAACACCACCATTGATCCCACGGGATTGCTCCCCTGGATGTTGGAAATGTCGTAGCACTCTATCCGCTTTGGGAGACGCGGCAAGTTGAGGGCCGCCTGCACCTCCTCCATGGCCTGTTGGAGGTTGCCGGAGTCGGCAAGCCATTTCACCATCCGTTGTTGGAGCCCCTGGGCGGCGTTCTCCGCCACCATCTCCACCAGCCGTCGCTTCTCGCCCCGCTGGGGCACGTGGAGCCGTACCCTGCGGCCACTTTTCTGGGTGAGCCACGCCTCAAGGACCGGGGTGTCTTCCACCGGGTACTGAAGAACTACCTCACCGGGTATATGCGGAGCGGTGTCGTAGAACTGTTTCACGAACTGGTCCAACACATGGGCAGGCTGCTCGTCCTGAGTCCCCTCCATGAGGAAGTGGTCCCTGCCGATGAGCTTGCCGTTGCGGATGAAGAACACCTCCACCCAGGCCTCTCCGCCGCTCTGGGCCAGGGCCACGACGTCTTCGTCCCCGCGTTTCTGGGAGACCACCTTCTGTGCCTCGTTGACCCGCTCGATAGTCTGGACCTGGTCCCGAAGGATGGCCGCCCGCTCGAACTCAAGGCTGTCCGAAGCGGCGCGCATCTTCTGTTTCAGATCGCGGAGCACGCTCTCCGTCCGGCCCTCCATGAACAGGATGACCTGCCGGATCACCTCTCCATACTCCTCTTTGGTCACATTGCCGATGCAAGGGGCCACGCACCGGTGAATATAGTACTCAAGGCAGGGGCGGGCATCGGTGCCCGTGATGGCCTTGGTGCAGGAGCGGTAGGGAAAGAGCCGCTTCAGCAGGTTCATGGTCTTCCGTATCGACCCGGCGCTGGCGTAGGGGCCGAAGTAGCGAGCCCCGTCCTGGAGCACCCTTCGAGTGAAATAGACCTGCGGGAACTCCTCATTGAGGTCTATCTTGATGTACGGGTAGGTCTTGTCGTCCTTGAGTCGTGCGTTGTACCGGGGCCTGTCCCGCTTGATGAAGGTGTTCTCCAGTATCAGCGCCTCCGACTCCGACTCGGTGACCACGTACTCGAAGTCGGCGACGTGTCCGACCATCTTGCGGATCTTGGGTTCCAGATTCCTCGGTGAGCCGAAGTAAGAACGGATGCGGTTACGAAGGTTGGCTGCCTTGCCCACGTACAGCACTTCGCCGGAAGAACTCCGCATCAGGTAGATGCCAGGCCTGGTGGGCGTAGCCTGAAGACGCTCTCGGACGGCCTGTTGGCTCATAGCCTAGCTATTGTAGCATGGGGGATGGAGAGCTAATCGGCAGGTGTGTTGGGCTCTCCCGCAGTCTCTCGCAGCCTGCCGCGCGCCGTGTATCCAGGTTGAACAGCTACACCCCCTCAGGTACAATGAGCCGAGCTTTGTCAGTTAAAAGGAGTACGGTGCAGCCACCTCAGCGTCTCCGTGGGATGGAGGATAGTGGCCCGGAAGTCGCCCGGGCCATGACCCGTGTCGGCCAAGCTCTGGCTGACCTCCTTGCCGGCTATGGCTATCTCTCCGTGGACGTGCCTGTCCTGGAGGCCACGGAGCTCTTCCTGCGCAAGTCCGGGGGCGAGCTGGCCAGCCGGATGTACACCTTCGTCGACCCGGGCGGACATCGTGTCAGCATCCGCCCGGAGTTCACCTCCTCGGTGGTCAGGGCCTACTTGGAGGGTCTCAACCCTGGGCCTCTACCCCAGCGATGGCAGTACCAGGGGCCAGTAGTGCGCTATGAGAGGGATGTTGAGGGCAGCCGCCGACAGCACACCCAGGTGGGTGCGGAGCTCATCGGTGCATCCGGTCCCTGGGCCGATGCCGAGGTGCTGGCCCTGGCCTGCAAGGGCCTCAGCAGCCTGGGCATCAGCGGCCACTCGCTGGTGGTCGGACACCTGGGGTTCATCGGCGCGCTCCTGGAATCCCTGGGCCTCTCCGATCGGGCAAGGCTCTTTCTTCTTGCCAGCGTCTCTTCTCTCAAGGAGGAGGGCTCTGCCAGGGAGGAGGTGTACCGGCGGGCGCGCTCGTTGGGCCTTCTTCCCGTCGAAGGGCAAGAGGCCGAGCCGCCGTCGGCCCTTGCCGGTGAAGAGGCGATGGCCTTCCTTAAGCGCCTGGCTGAGAGCGATGCGCCTGCCGTTGGCGTTCGAGGTCCTGAAGAGATACGGGAACGGTACATGAGAAAGCAGCGGCAGCCCGATGACCCCGCCCGTTTTAGTGATGCCCTGGACACGGTGGCCAGGGTAGTAAGGGTCCAGGGTCGTCCGGAGGAGGCGGTGCGCCAGGTCCGTGGGCTGATAACGGCCGGGGTTGGCCGGCGGGAGTTGGATTCGTTGGAGGAGGGGCTTGAGGCGCTGTCCGGCTACGATCTGCAGGCGCCCGTCACCCTCGATTTTGGACTGGCTCGGGG
>JAPUKM010000146.1 GCA_027295645.1 Chloroflexota bacterium
CGCTGACCGTTCAGTCTCAGGCCGGTGGCGGTGGCGCCGCCCTGGTGCCCTTCCGCGATCCGTCAGCCAAATTCAGTCGAAACATCCTCATCCCTGAGGACTTCACGTCGCTCACCTTCCAAACGGAGCCGTCCCTGGCCATTGACCCCAAGGACCCGGACCACCTGCTGGTGGGGTTGATCGACTACAACTTCACCGACATGGTCAGCTACACCAGTATCGACGGCGGCTCCACCTGGGAGGGCCCCCACCATGCCAAGTATCCCCGGAAGGACCTAGCCGTGGCGGGTGACCCCATCGTCGCCTTTGACCGGGAGGGGAACGCCTACTACGCGTTCATCTCCCTGAACGTTCAGGAGTTCACGGTAGGGCCGATCCTGGGCCAGGCGGTTGTTTCCGCCATCTCCATGAACAGCTCAACCGATGGCGGGTTTACCTGGGAGAACCCGGTCCAGGCCGCGGGCGGCGGGGTCATAACGACGGCGCTGCCCCCGGATGCCGACCTGCGGCCGCGGGGTCGAATCGAGATAGGGTTCCTGGACAAGCCCTGGATGACGGTCGGCCCGCACCCTACGGACCCCGACAAGGATGTGATCTACGTCATATATACCAAGTTCATCGACATCTCCGAGATCTTTTGGATCGATGAGCTCCCCTTCCTGGGCGCACCCGCGCTGGAGACGGTGATCGAGCTGGTCAAGTCGGAAGACGGGGGCCTGAACTGGAGCGATCCGATTGAGGTGAGCCCCCGGGCGCAGTACACCATCCTGCTGAACCCCATCACCCAGGAGGGGCCGTCCCAGGCGACAGCCGTCCGGCAGGTGGTGCAGGGATCCAGCCTGACCGTAGCCAACGACGGCACCCTGTACGTGGGGTGGATGGATACGACCGACGACGACTCCTTCGAAGGCCTGGCTGAGATCTACGTCCGCCGGTCAGACGACGCCGGTGAAACCTTTGGGCCGGCACAGCGGGTCAGCGGCTTCCTGGAGCCGGGCTTCCAGGCCCGGAACGCCCCATTCCGCTCCTGGGCCTCCGCCTTCCCCAAGCTGGCCGCTGGGCTGGATGATGATGTGTACGTTATGTGGGTGGCCATCCCCAACGACGATCCGGAGGATGATGGAGACGTCTTCATAGTCGGCTCCACTGATAGGGGAGAGACGTGGAGTCGCCGCAAGAAGGTCAACGACGACGACACCGACCACTTCCAGTTCTTCCCAGAGCTGACCGTGGACCCCAGCGGCACCCTCCATGCCATGTGGGGTGACCTGCGGGACGACCCCAACGAAGTGAGCTACCACATCTATTACGCCAGCTCGGAGGACGGCGGCGACACCTGGTCCGTCAACAGCCGGGTCACCGACTTCCCCTCCAACCCCAACCGGGCCTTCCCCGGCGGCCGGTTTATCGGCGACTACTTTGGCATCGAGGCCACAGACGATGACGTGTACATGGTGTGGGCTGATAGCCGGCTGGGAGAGTTCGGACCGGCCAACCAGAAGATCGGCTTCGCCAGGCAGCGGCTGATGCCCTCCCCCTCCATCTTCATCTCGCCGCCTTCAGGGCCTGCCGGCCAGGACATCATCGTCCAGGGCTTCAACTTCCAGGCCCACAGGGACGTCTTCATTGAGGTCGCGGGGGTGGTCGTATCCACAACGCGTACTCAGGATGAGGGGCGGTTCACCACACAGATATTCGTCCCGATCTCCGGCGAGGGCCCTCATACCGTACGGGCCTTCGACTCCTCCGGCAACGTGGCGGGCTCATCCTACTTCATGGACTTCGGGTTCGATAGCATTGAGCAGGTCGTCGACCTGATAGCGGAACTCAGCGAGAAGATCGATGCACTGTCGGCCAGCGGCGTGCCATCATCAGGCCAGAATAGCGTTCCTCAGGGAATGCTGGATGAGTTGCAGCAGCTTCGCACCACGGTGGAGGAGCTGAAGGCACAGGTCTCAGCCACGGGCCAGAGCACGCCGGACGAGAACGACCGGTCGTCGGTGCTGCTCTTTGCCCTCCTTGGCGGAGGCGTCATCCTGATACTGGGCACCGGAGGGCTGCTGGCGGCGCTGATACGGCGCGGCACCCGGTAGCCTCAGCCGACCGCAGAGGGGAGTATGGTGAGAGTTCGCAACTCCTTGAAACTGACAATCCTCCTGATCGGCCTGGTTCTGGTGTTGGAGTTTCCCATCGGCATCTCTGCCCAGGAGTATGAGCCGCCTCACGATAGACCGGGCCCGGCGGCGGATCGTATCCAGTTCAAGTCCTTCCATGTGGACCTGGCCGCCGCATCGGTGCAGGCGGGGGACATGGACATGTACGTCTTCAGCCTGAAGACGGAGGCGGCCAGGAAGCTCAGGGACGACCCCAACCTGCGGGTCTACCAGGCGCCGGCCACCATGATCTCCCTGATCCTGAATCCCGCGCCCGCTCCGGAGGGTGAGCTGAACCCCTTCTCCCTCCGAGACGTGCGGTTCGCGCTGCAGTATGCGGTGAACCGGCGGTTCATCGCACAGGAGATCTACAAGGGCCTGGCCGAGCCCATGCCCGTGCAGGTCGGCATCTTCGACTTCGACTACCTGACGGTGTACGAGCAGATAAAGGAGCTGGACATCGCCTACGACCCCGAGTTCGCCCGGGAGCAGGTCACGAAGGCGATGACCGACGCCGGGGCCGAGCTGGTGGACGGCAAATGGCACTTCAACGGCCGTCCCATCCAGCTCAAGTTCATCATCCGCGTGGAGGACGAACGGAGAGAGGTGGGTGACCTGATCAGGGCGGAGCTGGATGACCTGGGGTTCAACATCGCTCCGGTCTACCACAACTTCGCCGCTGCCATCCGGTTTGTGTATGGCAGCGACCCCCAGCAGTTCGAGTGGCACCTCTACACGGAGGGATGGGGGCGCGGCTCCGCAGAGCGATACGACTACGGCACCATCAACTCCATGGCCGCCCCCTGGCTCGGCAACATGCCCGGATGGCAGGAGGTCGGCTTCTGGCAGTACGAGAACGAGCGCCTGGACGTGATCGGCCAGGAGCTGTTCAGGGGCGACTTCACCAGCCTGGAGGAGCGCAACGAGCTGTACAAAGAGATGACCAGCCTCTCGCTCGACGAGTCGGTGCGGATATGGCTCGTGACCATCGTCAACAGCCTGCCCACGGTCAACGAGCTCCAGGGAGTCACGGAGGACATCGTCGCCGGGCCCAAGTCCATCTGGACCCTGCGAGAGGCCTACATCCCCGGTAAGGATACGCTCGTCGTCGGCAACCTGTGGGTCTGGACGGAGCGGAGCGTCTGGAACCCGGTGGGCGGCTTCGGAGACGTCTACAGCAACGATATCTGGCAGAACGTCTTCGACCCAACGCTGTGGAGAGACCCCTTCACCGGCATCCCCGTACCGTTCCGTGCCACTTACGAGGTGGAGACGGCGGGACCCACCGGGAGGATGACCCTTCCGTCCGACGCATTTCTATGGGACGCCGAAAAGGGCGTCTTCGCGACGGTGGAGGCCGGGACCCAGGCCATCAGCATGGTGACCTATGACTACTCCAAGTTCTTCCAGTCCAACTGGCACCACGGGCAGCCGATCACCATGGCGGACGCCATCTACTCGCTCTTCCAGACCTTTGACATGGTCTACAACGAGGACAAGGCCCGCATAGAGTTCGCCAACTCGGTGACCAGCAGGCCGTTCCTGGATACCGTGCGGGGCTTCCGCATCGTCGGGGACGATAGGCTGGAGGTGTACGTCGACTACTGGCACTTCGTCGACGACTACATCGCTGAGTATGCCAACATTCCGAGCCTCACCACGCCGTGGGAGGTCCGGGTGGCCATGGACCAGCTGGTGTTCCAGGACGGGCGCGCCGCCTACAGCGATACGGCGGCCCAGCGGTTCAGCGTCACGTGGTTGAGCCTGGTCATGCCCACCGACACCCGTCTGGTGAGACGGGTGCTCCTCAATCTGGAGGATACGGGCGCCTTCCCCACGAGCGCGTTCCAGGTGGGCGACACCTCACTGGTGAGCCGGGAGGAGGCGCTGGCCCGCTATCAGGCAGCGCTGGAGTGGATCAGTACCTACGACATGGCGGTCATCAGCAGCGGCCCGTACAAGCTGGTGCGGTTTGACCCGCCGGCGCAGTTCGCCGAGTTGGAGGCGTTCAGAGACCCGACGTATCCGTTCAAGCCGGGCGACTGGTACCGTGGGTCGGCCCCAACGATCCGTTTCGGCGCTGTTGAGACCGCGGGCATCGGCATCGGCTTCCCGGTCACCATCAACGTGGAGGTTCAGGGCCCCGGAGAGTTGGGCGTCCGGTACATCCTGGTGGACCCCGTGACCGGAAGCAAGGTGACCTCGGGTGATGCCCAGGCGGTCTCGCCCACGCAGTACACCATTCAGCTGCCGGCGGAGGCCACCGCCGCCATCAGGCCTGGGCTGTACGACCTGTTCATCACCGCCTTCAGCGACGAGGTATCGTCGCTGGCGGAGCGGAAGATCACCATCGAGGCGACCACCGGCGAGTTGTCCCCCGTGGCCACACCGACACCGGTGCAGCCGTCGGAGCCAGCGCCTCAGGTGACCGCAACACCGAGGCCGACTTCCGAAGGGGGAGGCGGCAGAAGCTGCTCAGGCCCGCCGCTCTCCATACCCATACGATAATCCTTAACCCGGCAAGAAGAGCGCGACTATGTCCCTGGGCCTGACTCTGGCGATGCGAGGAGTCACCCTCTTGGGGGTGCTGTTTGTCGTGCTGGTGCTGTTGGTGGTCACCCTGGGCGCTACCGGCTTCTCCGACAACGTCCTTGAGTCCATCGTCAACGAAGAGTTGCGGGGCATCCGTCAGGGCCTGACTCAGACCATCCGCGACCCTGAGGAGCTCCAGCGGGTCATGGAGGCCCAGCGGGCCGACCGGGAGGAGTTCTACGGCCTGGACCAGGCGTGGTACACCCGCCTGCCCGACATGGTCCGCCGGGTCATCCTGCTGGACCTGGGCGAGGCGCGGACGCTACGGAGCTTCAGCGGAAGCCCCAAGGTTTCTGACCTTGTGCTGGAGCGTCTGCCCTACACCATGCTCCTGATCACCACCTCCTCGGTCATCACGGCGCTGATCGGCCTGCCCCTGGGCGTCAAGCTGGCCACCCGGGTCGGCAGCAAGCTGGACCGCGGAGTGTCGTACGCCTCGGCCGTCTCCTTCGCGCTGCCGGCCTGGTGGGCCGGTATCATCCTCATTCTGCTGCTCGTGTACCAGTTCCGGGAGTTGACCGGCTTCCTCATCTTTCCCCTTCCGGAGGGTCTCTACAGCACGCCGCCTCCGGAAGGGGGACTTGCGCGCTTCTTTGACATGCTCCGGCACGTCGCGCTGCCCGTGCTCACGCTTGTCCTGGTGTCCGTGGGTGCCTGGACCTACGTGGTACGGACCCTGGTGCTCAACACCTCCCAGGAGTTCTTTGTGACGGTGGCCAGGGCCAAGGGGCTGCCGGAGGGGAGGGTCATGCGCAGGTACATCCTGCGGGTGGCCGCGCCGCCCATCGCCACCAACCTGGTGTTCGGCATCACCGCCTCGCTGGGCGGTGCCATCCTGACAGAGACGGTCTTCAACTGGCCGGGCATGGGCAGGCTCACCTTCGAGGCGATCACCCAGGCCGACGAGTCGGTGATCATAGCGGTGACCTTCATGTTCACCCTGCTATACGTGATAGCACGGTTCGTCCTGGAGGTGCTGTACGTGGTCCTGGACCCCCGGATACGGTATACCTGATGCTGACTACGGACTAAACGCTGACCATGTCTGTACGCCAAGGCTTCAAGATCTTGCTATCCAGCGGCTCCGGAAAGGCGGGGGTGATCCTCCTGCTGACCCTGGTCCTGACCTCCATCTTTGTGCTCGTGCGGTTGCCGCTGGACTTCGGCAACCAGCGCTGGAACAACCCCGCGGAGTGGGCGGACAATCCCAAGAGCGTTGCTCCGGAGTGGATGCGCCTGTTCGGGGGAAACGACTCGGTCCGCCACAAGCGCTTTCGAGCCCCGGAGCTCACGGCGGCGGAAGCGGGTGGGAGCGGCCACACCTTCACCTACGACTATGACAGCTCGCAGGCACCAACGTTCATCTCCCTCAGCGTCTCGGACGTTCGGTTCCACGGCGACCCGCCGGTCCTCCTGGTGGACGTGCTCCGCCCCGATGGCAGAGAGCTCCGGCTGCTGCAAACGGTCGTACGCGGTGCTCGCTCGGGTGAGACGTCGCCCATCACCCGCTACGGAGAGACACCCCTGCGGGTGCTCCTCTCCGCGAACCAGGACACCCTTTCGGCCGCCGTGGAATTTCTCCGGCGTGAGTTCCAGGTGGACGTCACGACCAGGGAGTTGCAGGGCAACCTTGAGGAGATGCTATTCGGCACTCCGGACCCGGAGCGGGTGAACCGGTACATTCCCCTGGCCGGTCAGTACCGGTTCACCGTTCGCGCCCTGGTGCGCGACCCCGCCGACAGCGTCGGCGAGGTGAAGCTGGTCGTGGCGGGGACCCACTACGGTGTCATCGGAACGGACGGACTGGGCCGTGACCTGGCCCTGGGGCTTCTGTTCGGCTTCCCCGTCGCCCTGACCATCGGCCTGTCCACCGCGCTGCTGGTCACCATTATCGGCACCTTCTTCGGCATCCTCAGCGGCTACATGGCCGGGAAGACCGACACTATTATCCAGCGGTTCGCCGATGTCTGGAGCAACATACCGCTGCTTCCCATCCTGATCTTCCTCATCTTTATCCTCGGGCAGAAGCTGTGGCTGGTGGTGGTCATCCTGATCGTCTTCGGATGGCCGGGGCTGACCATCGTGGTGCGGTCCATGGTGCTGCAGATACG
>JAPUKM010000147.1 GCA_027295645.1 Chloroflexota bacterium
GTAGGCGCTTCCCCGCGAACGCAGCGGATTGTCAGGTCAGTCACAATGGTTGTATTTGCCCACCCAGCCCACTTTTTATAGGCCCACCATCCTCTCCCTGCCCCTGGACTGCGTCCGCTGTATTCCGCTCATACCCTTCGATGGATTCGACAGGCTCACCACAGGCAAGCTCAGGATGAGCGAGGATGGTTAGGTAGGTGTGCTAACCGAGTCCCGTTCTTGCGCTCCAACTGGCCGTTTGCTATAGTTCGACTACGTGGGGATGTAGCTCAGTTGGGAGAGCACCTCAATGGCATTGAGGGGGTCGAGGGTTCGAGTCCCTCCATCTCCACCACCGCAGCTGAGCCAGCTTTAGTGGCGACTTGGCGGGCCGCACGGCCCCTCATCCTGATGCATACGGCTATGGGTGAAGAGGAGCTAACGCATTTTCCACACGGGTTTTCGCTTCTCAGCAAAGGCACGCGTGGCCTCGACAGCATCTTCAGTCTGGTAAACCTGTGGCCTGAGGGACTTGGAAAGCTCCGTCACCGCCTGTAAAGCCTGCGTCTGATTTGCGTAAGCAAGGCGCTTCATAGCCTGGACGGCCAGAGGTGAGGCCAGTTTGACCTCTTCGGCGATGGACTGAGCTTCCTGCATCAGGGCTTCCCTATCCGGGAGCACCTTGTGAATCAGGCCGATATGAAAGGCCTCCTCCGCACTGATGTCGGCACCGGTCAGTAGCAGGTATTTTGCTTCCCCCATCGGAATCATATTGAGGAGGTTCATGTTCGCGGAGATTGCGCTGACCCTAGCCTCTCTATCGCCCAGTCTGGAACCGGCGGTAGCTATGCGGATGTCACACTCCAGGGCTAGGTGAAAGCCTCCCGCCAGTGCATAGCCGTCGATGGCGGCGATGACAGGCTTCCAAATTTCGAGCTTCTCTACCCATCCGCTGGTTCGACTTCCCGAGGGTTCGCCCAGCGCCGTCATCTCCTTCAGGTCTGCTCCCGATGAGAAAGCACGGCCCCCCGCCCCTGTGATGATGGCCGCCAGTAGTGTCGTATCGTCACGGTAATCCGTAAACGCTTGAGTGAGTGCGTCCTCTAGCTCGTGGTTAAAGGCATTGAGGGAGTTGGGGCGATTGAGTGTGATATATGCTATCTGGTCACGTTTTTCGTAGAGTATTACCGACATGGTGCCCTCCAGCACTTTCTTCAAAGAGGAGCCGTGGCGAAAGTTCTTTCATGCCAACCTATATCAAACGGACAAATTAGTCGACCTCACTATAGGCGTCAAATCGGCCCGCCATGAACGGGTTCTCACCGGATAGTCTGATAGAATCGGTCTTCGGCTATGGTCAACGTGTCAGTGTAACCGGAGTGCAGCCGGATGGAGGGGAACATGTCAGCAGAGGAGAACAAGGCAATTGCCCGCCGCTACGTTGAAGAGGTCCAGAGTGGGCACGATCTTGATGCCATGGAGAGGTATATCAGCCAAGATATTGTCGATCACACGGGGCCTCCCGGCTCTGTGCCGGGGATTGAGCGGTCAAAGCAGTTCTTTGCGGGGCTGTTCCGTGCATTTCCCGACCTGCGTGCCGAAATCCATGAGCAGATAGCTGACGACGATAAGGTCTGGACTTACAAGACCATGCACGGCACTCACCTGGGCGATTTTTTTGGCACTGCCCCGACTGGGAAGAGCATCTCTTACGATGTCATCGACATCGTTCGGATCAGGGACGGAAAGATTACCGACCACTGGGCCGTCAGTGACCAACTGGGCATGAGAAGACAGCTTGGCCTGGTTGAGTAGGAGCGGTACGGCCGGTTCTACGAGAGTAGTGTGGTCGTTTGGAACGTGTCACCCATGGGCAGCGTATGTGCTGCCACGGTGCCCCACCGTGCCTTCCTCCAAGGTGACTACCCAGCCACGGCACTCTTCCCAAGTATGACGTGCTCTGTCCGCCACCTACGAATCGTCTCAACCACCTCATCCACCTCGTCACAAACCCGGAGGAGTTGACACTCATCCTCTGATATAAAGCCCTTCGCCAGGACCGAGTCATTCAACCAGTCCAGAAATCCTCGCCAATATTCGCTGTTGAAGAGTATGACTGGGAACGGCTTGATCTTGTGGGTCTGCATCAAGGTGAGCACTTCGCTGAGTTCGTCGAGCGTTCCCATCCCTCCCGGCATGATGACGAATGCGGCTGCGTACTTCACCAGCATGATCTTGCGAACAAAGAAATGGCTGAATGAAATCGACCTGGTCGCGTAGATATTGGGCCTTTCTTTTGGGATTTCGATGTTGAGCCCAATAGATATCGCTCCTGCCTCGGCAGCGCCTTTGTTGGCGGCCTCCATCAGGCCTGGTCCACCACCGGTAATGATCGTGAAGCCAAGATTTCCAAGCCGACGGGCGATCTCTTCCGTCGTTGTGAAAAGCTCGGTACCAGGCTTCACCCTGGCTGACCCGTAGATGGTTACCGCTCCATCAATGTCGGAGAGCCTATCGAAGCCTTCGACCAGCTCTCCGATAATGCGAAACATCCTCCAGGATTCTTCTTTCGCCAGTTCGTTGATTTCATATCCTTGGACCATACCGACCTCCTGGTGACCGTTAGAAGCACTGCCTGTTCCGAAGAGTACTCTATTGCCGTTTTGGAGCCAACCACCGGCCAAAACCCATGCGCCGGTAGAGCCTGAACGGTTGCGGTCCCCTGCTCAGGATCCAGCACGACGACGCTGGCGATCGACTTCTCTACCCGGCACTGTTCGCAGGCCAAAGCCGCCATATCCTCCACAAATTTCCGAGGTGAAAACCATGTCGCTTTGCGAAGATAGAGGAAGAGAGGGGAAAGCACCAGAAGCCAGAGAATGCCGAGCAAGTACCCCGCGACGACATCACTGGGCCAGTGGGCCTGGAGATGGATGCGAGAAACGCCGACAGACACGATGAAGGCGGCGAGAATAGCCAGCAAAGGAACCAGGATTTTCCTTCTCAGCCCATAGTAGATCGCCAGAAATTCCCAGAAGCCAAAGAGCGCCGTAGTGCCAAAGGTATGCCCACTGGGAAAGCTGGCCCCAGTGTCCTCTGGCAGGGGTCTGGGACGGTCCACAAACTCACCAAGGGTGAAGTCACCGAAGAAGGCGACGAAGCCCACGATCCCGCCGATAACGGCGAAGGACTTTGCCTCGCGGGTCAGCCCGACAAACCATAGGAATCCCACTCCCATCAACCCCAATATCATGCCCGGCCAGTTGTTGGTTAGAAATGAAACGACCTCAAGGAATCCCGTGAGTCCCGGAAGATCCCAACCAGCCACTCCATCAAGTACAGTCTGGTCGAGAGTAGGAGGAAGTGGGTTTATTCCTAATCTCTATCGAAAGAAGTGCCAGGAGGACCACCAGGACACCGATTGAACCTAGCCAGAGCAGTTCCCTTGGCCTAGTCAGCCTGTGAGCAAGATTTGCTTGCGTCGGTACTTCCATATTAGCGCTCTCGTTGGGGGCAAATGAGTAATACTACCGATGTCCACCAAAAGAACAGGGTGAGGGAGTAGTGCTGCGGGACTGACCCGGAGGTTACGATCGAGTATACCTTGCCTGTGCCGCCATCCACGGTGGGATTAGGGCAACCCGATGTTGTCCATATTGTACAAATGTGGTGGGCCGTCAGGGATTCGAACCCTGGACACGCGGATTAAAAGTCCGCTGCTCTGCCAGACTGAGCTAACGGCCCCCGTATCTAGAATGGCCGATATCGGCTCCATTCTCCTGTTTTGACACCAATTCTGACACCAACCCGTTGCTAGCTCCCGGCCATAGGACGCTGGACATCTTCTCAGTGGCCTCCTTCTGCCATTCGGGAGCAATATGAGTATAAATGTTCATGGTCGTGCTGATTTCCTCCCCTTGGAATGCACCCGCATAGGCGATTATAGCAGGCGGGGGGTACAGGTCCATGCACGTAGCGGCGTGTGAGGCCCCACAACGCATATCAAAGGCCTTGACCACACCGGATTAGCGTTGAACACTCCTCTTGGGGCACTCAGACTGTTCGACTATCGGGGATTGTGAGACCAGGCACGCTGGTCGCTAGAGGATTGGTCAGTTGGTGTAGGTATCAGCCTGCACAACCTCGTAGCCACTATTAAGGGCAGCCTCTTCTGAACGGAGCGTGTTGGGTTCGTAATCGCGTGGAACAACCACGTAACTGTAACGCCAAATTGGACTATAGTTGGGGTCTCCGGGCTTCGAGTCATATATCCCGTACTGTCCGGGTACCCGCTCAGGTCGTCCATCAGGACCGTCAATGTTGTACACCACTACGTATTCATTGGCCCATTTCTGTTTGTCGGGATCTACGTGGATGATACCCTGAGGCATGGCGAACACAACTTCCCCACGCACCCAGCGCGGGCCTACTCGTTGGCCGTGGGGATTGGAGTAGTCCAGTTGTGGCTCGTGCACCCCAGCGGTCTCATCACGAGAATAGTGCAGCCCACCCGTGGAATCAGTAGCCATAATACCCTCCAGCTAGTGATTACTCAGTCCGATCGCATACCTTAGCAGATTCATGGCACTGAATATAGTTGGTGCGTGAGTCCCCAAGCGAATACCCGATAGGCTGGTGTGGTCACCAGCCTATCGGGTATCTAAAGTACATCCTCATCGTTGAGGTGACTTACGCCCCAAAGAGTTATCATTACGTCTCATGCAGTTTGTTGAGCGCTGACGGGAGGTCCGCCCCCATTGTGAATAAGCGCCCTCGATTGTTCTATGGCTGGTACATTGTTGGTTCCAGCGTTGCGATGAACTTCTACCTATCGGTGGCGTTTTTCCAGGGTTTTCAAGTGTTCTTTCTTCCCATCTTGCGGGAATTTGGTTGGAGCAGAACACTAACGTCTAGTGCATTCTCTCTACGGCAACTGGAATCGGGTCTGTTGGCACCGGTTGTGGGGTTCCTAGTGGATCGGTTGAGTCCTCGTGTGGTGATACTGTTGGGCGCCATAATCAGCGGAGCAGGGCTGGTATTGATGAGCTACGTAACCTCGCTTTGGACTTTCTACGTTGCTCTCTTGATCACGTCAGTCGGAACAAGTGGCGCGTCTCATGGAGTTTCGTGGGCGGTAGTGGTTTCCAATTGGTTTAACAGGTTGCGCGGTCGGGCCCTTGGCATCGCCATGCTTGGGCCCGTGTTTTCCGGTCCATTGGTGATCCTTGTCGTCTTGCTGGAAGAATCATTGGGGTGGCGGGGGGCAGTGCGTTTGCTCGGTATTGGCGTTTGGATCTTCGGGGTTCCGCTTGCCCTGGTTGCCAGAGATCGTCCGGAACGGTACGGCAATGTGCCAGACGGAGAGGCGGTTGGAGATTGCGAACGTATTGGGACTGATGGCGGGACTCCTAAGGGAGCGACCCCTAACACAGTCTTGAGCGGACTCACAGCGAACCAGGCCATTCGGACTCGAGATTTCTGGGCGCTGTCGATTCTGCTCGGAGCCCCTTTCATGGGCGTCAGCGGCCTATTCGTTCACTTGATACCGTTGCTAGAGGACGGCGGGTATACCACCAGAGAGGCGGCTGGGTTTCTTGGGCTGATATTCTTGCTCAGTGGAATTGGCCGTGTCGGCGCGGGGATTCTGGCGGACCTTGTGGACCGCCGGTTGGTTCTTGCCGCCACGCTGCTCCTCCCCGCACTCGGGCTTATGCTTCTACCAGGGAGCGGCCCGTCTGAATACTCGAGAGTAGGCATTTTTGCATTGTTCTTGGGGATCGGTTGGGGGGGGCTGATGACGTTTCGGCCGTTCCTGGTCATGCAGCTGTTCGGCTCTCGTGCCCTTGGTTCGGTCCAAGGCATGGTGCAAGGGGTTGCGCTTGGACTGGGATTAGCCGGGCCAGTATTCTACGGGTGGGTATTTGATGTCCAAAAATCCTATGACGCTGCTTTGTACGTATCAATCGCCACTATGCTCGCGGTAATCCCCTTGGTGTTTTCGCTAAGCACACCAAGGATGGCTGCTTTGAGGATCACCCAGGAGGGGTGATGAGGCCACAACGTATGGCTGTCGACCGCTGACCACGTAGAAGCCGTTCGAACAATTACCCGTCCGAGCAAACGAGTCTCCGCAAGTAGGCGGTGTTGGCCTGAGACACAGCTTTCGCTCCAGACGTTGGGCTTGCCGAGACGTACCAAAATCTAAAACAATTCCGTGGGAACCTCCACGCCATCAAAGTCTTGTTTGGTCAACGGATCTTCTGGGACCAGGTCCATGAGCTCCATATAAAAATAAAGCTGTTTGAGGTGATGTACCGAATGACCCAACCCCAGGTCCATTAGCTGCTGTAAGGACATGGGACCCATATACGTGTCTACTGGCTCCTGGAGAATCTCGAACGAGGCGCTCGCCATGAATTTCCGTATCCTTGCTAGAACTCCTTCCCCAAAAGCTGCTATGTGTGCCGTGTCTCGGTAAGTCAGAGCCTCGGTAACGTAACGACCTGCTGCCTCTGCCCGATACCCACTTTGTTCGTACGCGTCCAGCATGATATTTGGGCGGTCGAAGATGTGGAACGTGAACTGGCGCAGTGACCTGTCACGATCGGGCGTTTTCCAGTCAAGCAGGTGGTCGGGAATTTGGTTTGTGGCCCGAATGGCAGCAGAAATCACGGTCTCAAATTTTTGGGTCATCCATTCGGCACCCTGCTGGACTCCAAACGAGCCGTCCAAGCCCAAAGCCTTTCCCAATGCTGGTCGATTGAAGCCTACGACTATCTGGTCACCGATCTGAGTCACCGGTACGACGCTCAAGTTAAGCGCTCGCAACTCAGCTAGGGACTCCGGTTCTGCACCTACGTCACGTGGCTCGAACGGAACTCCGTTAGACGAAAGAAACTCTTTCGTTCTTCCGCACGTGAATCACCCTTGCCGGAAAAAGACCTTGACTACAACCATGAGTGGCCACCTTCCTGTCCATGCCCTTGTACGGCCAATATACCACTAACCTAAGACCAGGTTCCCTGCTAATAGCCGCCGTGTGAAGCCTCACAACGTATGACCGTGAGGCCGCAGACCACACCGGCCCTCTCCTGCCTATCTTGAAGGGGGTGCCTTTTGAGCATTCGATGTGTGTGAAGGTTGCACACTCAGGCACCGGAAGAACGGAGGCTAAGCGTTGAGGAACTGTTCGTAGGCGTAGACTGCGGCTTCCTGAGTCTTTGTCTCAAGAGAGGGCCCGCGGGTCTTTCGGAGGGTAAGAATGGCCTGTTCTGCACCTATACCCTGTGCAACCAGGTAGCAAGCAAGGATGGTCCCTGTCCTACCAATACCTCCCCCGCAACTCACGGCCACGGGTTTCCCACTGTCGATGGATTGTTGTAAAAACTCTATCAAGAACTGGGTCTCATTTGGAGATAAGGCGGCCCCCTCGGCAATGGGACAGTGGTAGTCCAGGATTCCAAGGGTCTCCAGGGTTGCGGAGGTGACTCTCAACTCTCTCGAATCCTGAAGACGCACGAGGACCTGAATGCCCTGGTCACGCAAGAACTGTATTTCAGGGTCTCTCCACGGGGCACGACAGCCCGCGAGGGTGTGGGAATTTACCCAGCTAAAGTACATGTCCTGATTAGTGACCAACGAATCTCCTGTGCCATTGATCTTGGAGCCGCCTGATGCCGGGCTCGGGGAATTCTATCATCTGGAACCATGGAGGCACCAGTGTTATGAGCTGGTCCTAATCTATCTGAAGCCTAACTCAGAAAAGGGCCAGTAGCTGACCCACACTCTGCCAATAATGTTGTCCAGGTGAACGGGGCCCCAGTCTCGGGAGTCGTTGCTGGCAGAGCGGTTATCCCCAAGGACAAAGTAGTCCCCGTCCTTCAGACGAATCTGACAAGTCTGCGGAAGGGAGCAGATGGAGGGGCCCAGCGCATAGGACTCTTGGAGCGCCCTGCCATTCACGAAGACCCTTCCGTCGCGGACCTCCACCTCGTCACCCGGCACCCCGATGATCCGCTTCACGAAATCCCGTGACTCATCCCTGGGGAAACGGAAGACCACCACCTCCCCTCGGCTTGGGGGATGGAAGGGGTAGAGGGTGTCTCCCTCTTCGGCATTGAAGAAGGGGAGCCAGCCGGCTAACTTGCCCTTATCCAGTCGATAATAGAATAGCTTGTTGACCAGCAGGTACTGGCTATCGCGCAAGGTAGGATCCATACTGGAACCCTCGACGCGGAAGTTCTGAACGCTCGCCTGCAGTGCCATAAAGATAAGCAGGGCAATCAGTATGGTTTGGATGACTTCTCGTACCTTGGCTCTCATCGCTTCCTATGTGGGGACATAGCCCGGGGCTCACTCTATGTATAGTATTATACGAATTGAGAGGCCTATCTGCCAGTATCACTATCGGCATGGATGACGAGCACCAGCTAATTGACCGGAGCCAGCACGGCGACCTGGCTGCGTTCAACAAGCTGGTGGACCGGTATCAGACCCAGGCATACAACCTGGCGCTGAGGATGCTCGGGGACGAGGCACTGGCTGCCGACGCCGCGCAGGAGAGCTTTATTTCCGCCTATCGGGCTATCAAAGGCTTCCGTGGCGGGAATTTTCGCTCCTGGATCCTTCGGATCACCGCCAACTCCACTCGTGATCTCCTACGTGCGGCCAAATCCAGACGAGCTCTCTCACTGGAAGCTCTGGAGACGGACTCCGGGGCACTCCCCCACTCCAGCGAGGAGTCCCCGGAGGAGCAAGTCCTCCGCTCTGAGCTTGGCTCTGAGATCCAGCGGTGCCTGGAAGCGCTGCACCACGACCAACGGCTGGCTCTGGTGCTCATCGACATCCAGGGATTCAGCTATGAGGAGGCGGCCAGGATAACCGGCGCCTCCCTGGGTACGGTGAAGTCACGGCTGAGCCGTGCCCGTCACCAGATGCGGGATGGTTTACGGGCAGTACCGGAACTTTTACCCGACAAATTCCGTCTTGAATAGCGGGAGAGGAATGTGATGTGGCTGTTCAAAAATAGGCATGGGCATTGGCAGCAGAGGCTGTCGGCCTACTTGGACGCGCAGCTTGAGCCGTTAGAGCGGCGGAAGCTGGAGCAGCACCTGGCATCCTGCACATCATGTCAGGAGGAGCTGGAGTCGCTGCGCGCCACCGTTGCCCTGCTCCAGCGTGTCCCGCAGGTGGCTGTGCCCCGCTCCTTCAGGCTCATTGAGGAGCCGATGCCGGTCGGCGCACCCTGGACCGTCCGGTATATGGTACCGCTTCGCTATGCCGCGGCGGCGGCGGGCCTGCTTTTCCTGGTGGTCGCCGTGGGGGACCTTATGACATCCGACGGCGGCCTGACCGGTCCGGTGCCTCCATCTCAGGAGCAGGATGCGGTCTCACCGTCTCCTGCTGCCGCGCCGGTTACAGAGGCCGCCTCGCAGGAGATCGAAGCGCCTTCGGCGCTATCCGCCGTCCCTGAAGAGGAGGTGCTGCCGGAGGCGGCGAGAGTGGCCCCCTCAAAGGCGGCCACGGAGCCTGAGGGGGATGAGCGGACGCTGCTCTCAAGAACACTGGGCTGGCTGGCCGCAGCGCTCGGTGTCCTATTCGTGGCGCTGGCCGTCCCGGTGTCGCTGCAATGGTGGTTGAAGAGACGAGCGCCGCTAGAGCCGTGACCAGCCGTTCTATGCTCTCTCTAGGCGCAAGGCCTAGGTCGTTGAGAATCCTGGATCATTTTCGTTTAGGGAACTTTTTGGCGGGACGCTACGTCTTGAATAGTGGAAACACAAAAACCGCTACATAAGGAGGTCATCAGAGATGGTACACAAAAGGGGATTGGTCATGACGGTGGCGATAGGGGTGTTGGCCCTGGGACTAGCCTGTTCAGGGTCATCTACGCCGACGCCCGGGGGCAACGTTTCAGCCAACGGCGGGGTACCCCAGTTTACGGGCACGGGCGGCCTGGAGGTGTCCGGCAGCACCGGCTTTGCGACACCGACCCTCTACGGAGGCCAGCAGTCCGGCATCTGGGTGAACGGGACCGGTCGGGTAACGGTGACGCCAGACTTGGGTCTTCTGGACCTGGGGGTTGAGGCGCGGGCAACCACGGTGGCCGAGGCCAGAGAGCAGGCCGCCACGGCCATGACCAGCATCATGGATGTGCTGGGTGACGCTGGAATCGAGGAGAGGGACATCCGTACCCAGTTCTTCAATATCCAGCCCGAATACGTCTGGAACGAAACAAAGCGGCAGCAGGAGATCGTGGGCTACCGGGTGACCAATACGGTGAATGTGAAGGTGCGAGACCTGGAGGCCATGGGAACGCTCATCGACCAGGTAGCCACCGCAGGCGGCGATCTGACCAGGATCAACAGCATCCGGTTCACGGTGGAGGACACCGACCAGTTCGCGATCCAGGCCCGGGAGGCGGCGGTGAAGCAGGCCATGGAGAAGGCGCAGCAGTTCGCCCAGCTCACGAATTCGACCCTTGGCAAGCTGGCCTACATAGCGGAGACCGGGGTCAACGTGCCTGTGGTGCGCGACTTCGCCCTTGAAGAGCGCGTTGCTACAGCCTCTGCGGCACCCCCAACGCCCATCAGCCAGGGAGAGATGGAGATCACCGTCACCGTGCAGGCGGTGTTCGCCATCAGCTAGCTGGCACAGCAGCGCGAGGTCTGGAGGGACGCCCGATGATGTCGGGCGTCCCTCCGTTTTATGTTGCGTCTCGCAATTCCTCACCGCTACAATGGCTCTACACGGAACAGAGCCAGGAGGACAACGTGGTTCTCAGCGACAGGACTATAAAAGAGGAGCTGGCCAGCGGACGCATCGTCATCACTCCGCTGGACCCCTTGGATATCCAGCCCGCCAGCGTCGATCTTCATCTGGACCGGAACCTCCTGAAATTCAAGCCTCTGAAGGACTTCTCTTTCATAGATGTCCATGAGCACTTAGAAGACCTTACCGAACCGATCGAGATTCAAGACCCCTTTCCCTACATATTGCAGCCCGACGAGTTCATTTTGGCCAGCACCCTGGAGTATGTTGGGCTGGCCGATGATATAGTGGCCCGCCTGGAGGGCAAGAGCTCCTTGGGACGGCTGGGGCTGCTGATCCATTCGACCGCTGGCTATGTGGACCCGGGATGGAAGGGCACGCTAACTCTGGAGATAAGCAACGTGGCAAAGTATCCGATCACACTCTACTATGGAATGAAGATCAGCCAGATTTCATTCTTACGCCTCACCACCACAGCAGAACGGCCATATGGCTCTGAGGAGCTGGGCAGCAAATACCAGGGACAGATTGGCCCCACGGCCACGCGCCTGCACCGGGATTTCCCGGCATCGCATAACGGGAGAGCACGCCCCTATACGGCTGGTGAAACCAAGCTCAAGCAGTGGTTGGAGAGCAGCCGGTTCACTGGCAATCTAAAGGAGTTCGCCAGTGCCCTGGAGGTCCCGCTAAAGACTGTCGAGGACTGGGTCTATGGCAGGAGTACCCCCAACGCAAAGAACAGAAAGAGGCTGTTCTCGCTGACGCAGCTCCCTGAATACGATACGAAGGCTGTCGGGGAGCAGAGCGAACTGCTACCCGCGATCGATCCGTAATTCGTGATGGACTACATGAGCCGGGCCCTGGACCTGGCGGGACAGGCCCTGGGCACCACCAGTCCCAATCCCGCCGTTGGAGCCGTGCTGGTCAAGGAAGGCCAGGTGGTGGGCGAGGGATTTACCCAGGCACCGGGTGAGGCCCATGCGGAGATCATGGCGCTCCACCAGGCGGGCGAGCTTGCCCGGAGCGCCACGCTGTACGTGACCCTGGAGCCGTGCAGCCACCAGGGCCGAACGCCTCCGTGCACTTCGGCCATCGTCGCGGCAGGGGTCGCTGAGGTCCATACGGCCCTGCTGGACCCGAACCCGCTGATCAACGGCAGGGGCCGCAAGGAGTTGGAGGAGGCGGGCATCTCTGTCGCTGTTGGTGAGCGGGAGGAGGAGGCGAGGCAAGTCAACGAGGCATACCTGAAGTTCACCCGGACAGGCCTTCCCTTTGTGACAGCGAAGTACGCGGCAAGCCTGGACGGAAAGATCGCCACCAGGACCGGCGATGCCCGCTGGATCACGGGTGTCACCGCTCGCCGCCGTGCCAACCAGCTGCGGGCGGCATCCGACGTGGTGATGGTGGGAATCGGCACGGTCCTGGCCGACGACCCGCTGCTGACAGCCCGCGACGACCAGGACCACCCCCTGCCCCACCAGCCGCTACGGGTGATCGTCGATAGCAGTGGCCGCACCCCGGCGACGGCCAGGCTGTTCCAGGAACCGGGGCAAGTGCTCATAGCCGGGTCCCGGATTTCGCCGCGCCGTGCGGGGGCGCTGAAGGGGGCGGGGGCCGAGGTGCTGGAGCTTCCCGCGATGGACGGCTCCGTGGACCTGCGGGCGCTCATGGCCGCTCTGGGCCAGCGGCAGGCGACCGCTGTGCTGGTGGAGGGGGGGGGGAGGCTGCTCGGGTCGGTGCTGGGACTGGGGCTGGCGGACAAAGTGGTGGTCTTCCTCGCGCCGGTGATCATCGGGGGCGCGGAGGCCGTTCCGGCGGTCGGCGGCGTGGGCAGCGGCACGGTCGGCGAGGCGCTGCGCCTGGCAGACGTGAGCGTGGAGCAGGTGGGAGAGGACCTGATGGTGGTAGGCTATCCGGCCTGGTGAGGAAGGGCGAGACGACGTAGCGGAGCAGACACGGTTGATCCCTGTGGTAGGCTATCCGCTAAAGGGGGCGAGACGATGTTCACCGGTATTGTCGAGGAGGTTGGCCGCATACAGGAGGTCGCCCCTGACCGACTCACCGTCCGCGGCACTACAGCGCTGGAGGGGCTACGCATCGGCGACAGCATCGCCGTGAACGGAGTATGCCTTACGGTGGTGGAGCTTCAGAACGGTGTCATAGCCGTGGATATAACGCCGGAGACGCTGCGCCTCACCAATTTGGGCCAGGTTGTACCGGACGATCCTGTGGACCTGGAGCGCCCCCTTGCGATGGGAGGCCGCCTAGACGGTCACATGGTCCAGGGGCACGTGGAGGGCACCGGTCGGGTGCTCTCTGTGGAGCGAGAGGGCAACGCCGTCGTCATTTCCATAGAGGCTCCGCCTGAGATCATGCGGTATGTGGTGGCGAAGGGGTTCATTGCCGTGGACGGCATCAGTCTCACGGTCGTAGAGCCCGGTAATTCATCCTTTAACGTATCTGTGATACCATACAGCCTGGAACATACGGTACTGGGCTTCCGTAAGCCGGGAGACGTGGTAAATCTGGAGACCGACATCATAGCCCGCTACGTGGAGCGGCTGGTCGGCAGTGGATGATCCCGCAGGGGGAGGATGTCGATGCCTCTAGCGTCGGTAGAGGAAGCGATCGAAGAGATCCGCCAGGGCAAGTTCGTCATCATCGTGGACGACGAGGACCGGGAGAACGAGGGCGATCTCGCCATAGCCGCGGAGGCGGTGACACCGGAGTCGATCTCCTACATGGCCACATATGGCCGCGGGCTTATCTGTATGCCGATGATGGGCAAGCGGCTGGACGCACTCAACCTACCGCCGATGGTAGCGGAAAACACCGCCCGATTGGAGACCGCCTTTACCGTCTCGGTGGACTATAAGCGGAAGACCAGCACGGGGATCTCCGCTCATGACCGTGCCGCTACGGTGCTGGCGCTGATAGATCCCGATACGAGGCCTGAAGACATTGCCCGCCCCGGCCACCTCTTCCCGCTTCGATACGCTGAGGGGGGGGTGCTGGTCAGAGCGGGACAGACGGAGGCTATCGTAGACCTGACCACGATGGCGGGGCTGTACCCGGCAGGGGTGATCTGCGAGGTGATGGACGACGACGGAACGATGCAGCGGATGCCCCAGCTTGAGAAGTTCTCCAGTAAACACGGCGTCAAGCTCATCAGCGTGGCCCAGATCATCGACTACCGCCAGCAACATGAGAGCCTGGTGGAGCGGGTTGCCGAGACTCGCCTGCCCACGCATTACGGCGAGTTCACCGCCATCGCCTTCAAGAGTGTGCTGGACCCGGACGAGCACCTGGCGCTGGTCAAGGGCGACATCCAGACACCGGAGCCCGTTCTGGTGAGGATGCACAGCCAGTGCCTGACCGGTGACACCTTTGGAAGCCTGCGGTGCGACTGCGGCGAGCAGATTGCGCGCTCGCTGCAGCTCATTGCTCAGGAGGGACGGGGCATCTTCGTCTACATGCGCCAGGAGGGACGAGGTATTGGGCTCCACAACAAGATCCGTGCCTATGCGCTCCAGGACAATGGCATGGACACCGTGGAGGCCAACGAACATTTGGGGTTTCCCCCCGACCTCCGATGGTACGGCATAGGCGCCCAGATCCTTGTGAACCTGGGAGTCCGAGACATCCGGCTGCTGACCAACAACCCCAAGAAGGTGGTTGGCCTGGAGAGCTACGGTCTCCACCTGGTGGAGCGGGTGCCCATTGTTGTCTCGCCCAACGAGGAGAACCGGCAGTACCTTGACACCAAGCGCGAGAAGCTGGGCCACCTCCTTGAGCTCCCCACCGATGGCACGGAGTCCGACGCACCCCGGATGCAGGGGCCGTGACCTCCCACAGGGAGATCACGGGAAACCTGGAGGGTCAAGGACTGCGCATCGGCATTGTTGTCGCACGCTTTAATCAGGCCATCACCTCCAGCCTGTTGGATGGAGCCCAGAAGGCCCTGGAGGAGCACGGCGTCCGTGCCCAGGATGTGACCATCATCCGGGTCCCAGGCTCGTTCGAGCTCCCGGTGGCGGCCAAGCGGCTGGCCAAGCGGCATACTCCGGACGCCATCGTCTGCCTGGGCGCCATCATCCACCATGAAACGGACCATGACCGGTATCTGGCGCAAGCGGTCTCCCAGAGCCTGGCGGCTCTTGCCCGTGAACTGGAAATCCCGGTGGTCTTCGGAGTGTTGACCACGGAGACCGAGCAGCAGGCGGCGGAGCGGGCAGGCGGCTCCCTGGGCAACAGGGGACACGATGCCGCGCTCACGGCAATCGAAATGGCCACCCTCTTGCGTAGAGTGGACGAGCCAGAGGGGAGTGGTCCCTAGTCCGTGACCCTGTACACCAGGTCGCCTTCACGGACGCGGTCAGGCACTTTGATGCCTATGGAGTCGCCGGCTTTGGCCTCCTGGACATCCGCCCTGTCGATCTGTATCGACTCCACTACCATCTCGATGTCTGTGGTGTGGCCCTGGACGTGAACTCTATCACCCACCTTGAGGGGCGCGGTTAGCGCCACCCCGGCGACGACCGGATGCGCGAAGAAGTCCGAGACTCTGCCTACCTCAACCTCCGGCATAGCTTCACCTCCATGTGCTTCTCCTGGTTGTAGTATAGGGCCGGCTTTGAGGGCAAAGCAAACCTTGTGAACCCTTGACCACCTTGTAAAGGGTCGCTATAATCAGAACATCGGTTCGCTGCTGATATGGGGAGTCTTCCATGGCCCACCGCCGCATCTTCCACGTCGATCTGGACGCCTTCTTTGTGGCAGTGGAACGTGCCCTGGACCCCACGTTGGAGGGCGTACCGGTGGTCGTCGGCGGTGAGGCAGGCAGCCGTGGCGTGGTGACCTGCGCCTCCTACGAGGCCCGGACCTACGGCCTCCACGCCGGGATGCCCCTCAAGACCGCACAGCGCCTCTGTCCTCACGCCATCTATCTTTCGGGGAAGTACGCCCACTATCTGGAGGTCTCCCGACGGTTCCACGCTATCCTGGGCGAGTACACCCCCTGGATGGAGCCGCTGGGTATGGACGAGGCGTATATGGACATGACCGGCTTCGAGTCCCTGTACGGGGCCCCGGCCGATGTCGCCCGCACCATCAAGGAGCGCATACGCCGGGAGCTACGGGTCACCGCATCCGTGGGTATCGCCTCGGCCAGGGTCACCGCCAAGGTGGCCTCCGACTACGGCAAGCCGGATGGGCTTGTGGAGGTGCCGCCCGGCCAGGACGCCGCCTTCCTGGCACCGCTGCCCGTTAGAGATGTCCCCGGCATAGGCGAGAAGGTGGAGGGAGCGTTGAAGCAGCGCCTGGGTATCGCCACGGTAGCCGAGTTGGCGGCCGTGGACCCGCTCACGCTGCGCCGCATCTTCGGGGTGTACGGTGACCAGCTCCACCGATGGGCCACCGGCCAAGGCGAGGACTCAGTTGCGTCTGAGATGGCGGCGGCCAAGTCGATCAGCCGCTCTACCACCTTCGCCGAGGACAGCCGAGACCGAGGATTCATCCTGAGCACCCTGCGCTACTTGGGGGAGCGGGTGGCCGCCGCGCTGCGCCACGAGGAGAAGCGTGCCGGATGCGTGACGGCCACCGTGCGCTACGCCGATTTCCACACTATCAGCCGCAGCAGAAGGGTGAAGCAGCCGGTGGAGTCCGACGAGGCGATCTTCCGGCTGGGCACTTCGCTGTTGGAGGAGCCGCTGAAGGACCACCGAGCGGTGCGCCTCATCGGCATCGGCGTGTCCGAACTGGTCTCGGGCGAGCAGCTTCCGCTGATGACAGACGAGCCTGAGCGGCAGGAGAGCCTGGCCGACGCCCTGGATGCGGTGCGTCGCAAGTACGGCTACACCGCTCTCCAGACCGGCAGGACGTTTCAACTACGGGGCGCCTTTCCATCCGACGAGCGGGGCTACATTCTGAAGACACCGTCGCTGAGCCGGTGACGGGCGCCGCTCCCTTGACGGTGCGTTCAGCCCAATGCTACAGTCGGTGCAATCTACCTAGGAGCCCAGCTTGGCCCAGGAGCGTATCCAACGCCTTATCGCCGGTGACCGCCGTACCCTCTCCCGCCTCATCACGTTGGTAGAGCGGCGCGACCCGCAGGTACCGGATATCCTTCGCCAGGTACATTCACACCTGAAGGGGGCCTACTGCGTGGGAGTGACGGGGCCGCCCGGCGCGGGCAAGAGCACTCTCATAAATAGCCTGGCCTCCCTGGTCCGCAAGGAGAACCAGCAGGTCGGCATTCTGGCGGTGGACCCCACCAGCACGTTCAGTGGCGGCGCGGTCCTGGGCGACCGCATCCGCATGCAGCACCATGCTCTAGACCCCGGCGTATACATCCGTAGCATGGCCACTCAGGGAGCACAGGGAGGGCTCTCCTCGTCGGTGGGACAGGTGGTCAGGCTTCTGGACGCCGCGGGGACGGATATGGTGCTGGTGGAGACCGTGGGCGTTGGCCAGACGGAGCTGGATATCACCACTGTGGCCGATACGGTGATTGTGGTCCTGGTACCAGAGGCGGGCGATACGGTGCAGACGATGAAGGCAGGGCTCACGGAGATCGCGGACATCTTTGTGGTCAACAAGATCGACCGGGAGGGGGGCCACGCCCAGATGGTGGCCCTGAGGTCCATGCTGGCCCTGGGCAAGCGGGATACCGGCTGGCGCGTGCCGGTGCTTGGCACTCAGGCCAACCAGGGGAAGGGCATCGGCGAGCTGTATGCCACGGTCCAGGAGCACCGACGCTTTCTGGAGTCCTCCTCTACGCTGGAAGCACGGCGCCGGGAGAGGCGGCGGCGCGAGTTCCTCCTCTCGATAGAGGAGACCCTGCGCCTCCGCTTGGCCGACCTGCTGCAAGCGGAGGGCGCACTGGCGGACCTCGCCGGTGCGGTGGAGCAGGGTGAGGTGGACCCCGCGACGGCAGCCCAGGATGCCCTCAAGGACAATGTCCTCCCAAAGGCTTTGCGGCCTGCGGAACCGGAGTAACTGGCGGAGCTCTGCTGCCGGAGGACGTCCTGAGGGCTATCTGCATCCGATGGCGCTTCTGGTGCGTATGTAGAGGTGACGCCCAGTTCCCAGGGGAGTGACCCGCATGTCGATGTCGAGCAATGACAAGGTCAGGGACTGTGCATCTCTTGCCAAGTGTGGTAGTATCCTTCTCGCTGGTTGAGATAGCACCGTACATAACATAGGAATCAATGTTGCAACGAATCCCATTACTCCACGCGTTTCAGCAGCAGCGGCCCCAGCCTGAGATCAATCTGGACGAGATCCTGGCGGGCGTCAAATCCTTTTTCAA
>JAPUKM010000148.1 GCA_027295645.1 Chloroflexota bacterium
ACCAGGCCGTTCCCAGATAATCCCTCCCTTCGGATATCATGAGGCCCCATGCGGGGGTGGGGGGTGGAATCCCCGCACCTAGGAAGCTCAGTATGGCCTCCGTGAGAATGAGCTGACCCACTCGCAGAGAGGCGAGCACCATAATCGTGCTTGTCACCCCGGGTAGGATGTGCCTGTACATGATTCGCCAATTGGAGGCCCCGGCCACTCTGGCTAAAGACACGTACTCCGTCGCTTTGAGTTGCAGGGTTTCCGCCCTTATCTGCCGAGCAAAGATATTCCAGCTCAGCAGTATCAGTAGCAACATTACAATGGTAAGACTCTGGCCCACGGCGGCGACCACTACCAGCGCCACCAGGATAAACGGTATGGCCAGCGTAAAGTCTACGAATCGCATGATAAGCTCGTCTACAATGCCACCGAAGTATCCAGCGATGATGCCTACGACTGTCCCTAAGACGGTGCCGGCTGAAAGGACCACGGCCGCGACCATCAGTGAGATCCTGGCGCCGAAGATTATACGGCTGAGGATATCTCTTCCAAGAACGTCTGTCCCTAGCAGGTTACTCGCGCTCCCATCAGCGGCCCAAAAGGGCGGCGTATTCCTCTCACGGATGTGGGTCTTTATTGGGTCGGCAGGAGAGATCAGGGGTGCAAAGACTGCCGCCACGATGAGCAACACTATGATAATCGCCGGCACTACTGGCCACCTGCGGACAAAGCGCAACACAGTAAATGGCCAAGGCCCCCTAGCCTCCAGCCGCGGAGTGAGTGCGCTTTCGACGTTCCTAGCCATCGATCCTCCGCTACTTTAGACGGATCCGCGGATCGACCAGAGCATAAGTGATATCTACGACGAGATTGATGAAAAGGTACAGCGCTCCTGACAGCAACACCAGCGGAATCAGGACGGGGAAGTCGTTTGTATTGATGGCCAGGACCGCAAGACGGCCCAATCCCGGCCAAGCGAAAACCGTCTCATTGACCACCGCCCCCGTCAGGAATCCGGCCAGGATCAAAGAACCGAAAGTGAGAGGAGGTATCGTGGCGTTCCTGAGGGCGTGCTTCCAAATTACGCGATTGTTGGACACTCCTTTGGCCCGGGCGAGCTTTATGTACTCTGAGCCCAGGGTTTCCAGCATAGCTGAACGAACCAGCCGGAGGAGACCTGCTGCCGGCGTCGTGCCCAGACTGAGTGCCGGAAGTATATAGTGGTCTAAGCCTCCTCGCCTGCCCGTGGGCAGCCAGCCCAACTGGACAGCGAAGATCAATATGAGCATCAATCCTATCCAGAAGCCGGGCAGCGCCTGCCCAAAGGCGGCAACAGTTCTCCCAATATAGTCTAAGGGGCTTCCTCTTTTTACCGCTGAAAGCACACCTAGGGGAATACTCATCAGAATCATGACAATGAAGGCAGCCGCTGAGAGTTGAAGGGTGGCGGGAATGCGCTGGACCACTACCCCTAGCGCATCCGTCTTGTGGAACAGAGATCTACCGAAATCTCCCCGCACAGCCCCGCTCAGCCAGGCCCAGTACTGGACGACCAGGGGTTTGTCCAACCCCATGTCCCTGCCCCATGCCGCGTACTGCTCCGGCGTAGCATATGCGTCCAGAAAAAGGTTGCGCGGGTCTCCCTGGAGCCTGGAGAGGCCAAATATAAATACGCTGATGGCCAACAGTACGACAACTACGTACATTAGCCGGAAAATTATGAATCGCAACATCAGGTCGTCTCTGCTTCCGATGATCTAAAGAGGGATACCGGCTGCTTGTCCGAGTGGGCGCTACAGGGATAAGCTCCCTATCGCGAACCGGGTCTGCCGCTCTACGCATGCAGCCGCCAAGGGCCGGCCCCTTGGCGGCTGCATTTCGAGGTTGCTTCGTCAACCGAATTCTATTGGTTGATAAGAACCCTTTCTGGCGAGTTGATGGTTCCGAAGGTGTCCATTTGAGGTTTCCACTCCGTTACTCTCGTGCCGACGGCTGCGAAATTGATGCGCTGGACCGTAGGCGCCTGAAGAGTCCACTTGGACAGGAAGTCCTGTAACGCGATGTTGCCTTGTATGACCTGCTCGGCGCTGGTGGCGCCCAGGCCGGCATACCAGGTCTTGTCCAGGATTTCATCGGGTAGTTCCATGCCCCGGTTGGCCCCTCCCAACTCTGGGCTCATCAGCCTGCCCTTGGGCTCTGTGTTGTCGCCAACCGTGCGAGAGTGCAGGAATGGTATCGAAATGCTGCGGCCAATGAGGTCAGGCCGGCGGGCGGTATAGTTGGTGGTTTCAAGGGCTACGTCGAGGCCCAGATTGTCACGCCACATCTCCGCTGCGGCCATGGCTGACTCTGCCGTAGGATTAGCGGGATTGACCCACACCTGCACCTTGAAGGTTGGGAAGCCCGCCTCGGCCAGCAACGCCTTACCTCGCTCCGGATCAAAGGGAATCCAATACTCGTCTTTGAACAGCTCACTACCTCGGTCCAACCCCGTATAGGTGAGCGCGGGCGGGTTGAGACCCAACTCTATCGTGTCGCTGAGGGCCTGCCTGTCAATGCCCATCGCCATACCGAGGCGCACCTTCCTTGCCCGCTCCATGCTGGCATCGTCATCGGGATCGCCTATCCAGGGATGTTCATCATCGGGTTTGAAACCGGGCCTGGGGAAAACTGTGTCGCCCGTGGTTTTCCAGACGCGGCTCCAGTAATTGCCCCCGAAGAAGAAGAACTGGGCTCTAGGCTCCCCCAACTGTACTAGTTCGCCTCCCACAGAATCAACCGCATCCTGAATGAAGGCGTTGGGGATGATGGTGATGTCAACCTCCCCAGCCTTGAAGGCCGCTACGCGGGCAGCGGTTTCAGGAATCACCAGGAC
>JAPUKM010000149.1 GCA_027295645.1 Chloroflexota bacterium
AGTCTTCACCAGGCGGCCTGGGACGTTGACCAATGATTTCTTTGTAAATCTGCTCGATATGAACACCGTGTGGCAGGTGTCGCCCACTTCCGAGGATGTGTTCGAGGGACGCGATCGCGCAACAGGTGATCCCAAGTGGACCGGCACCAGGGTAGACCTGGTCTTCGGTTCGAACTCCGAGCTCCGAGCGCTCGCGGAAGTCTACGCATGTGACGACTCGCAGCAGGCGTTCGTGCGTGATTTCGTGGCTGCGTGGGGCAAGGTAATGAATCTTGATCGCTTCGACCTTGCCTGATCTCAGCGCTCGTAACGGTCGTTTCCTGTGCGTCCGCCACTGATAAAGGCGAGCTGGAGGCCCGGCTGGCCGTGCCGACACTGGATGAGGCGATTGCGTACCCCACCCTGGGACTGCGTCCAGATGCTCAATCCCTGCCCCCCTACTCTCTTTTTCTGACGCTGGGAGGAGGGGTGGGCGACGGCCTGTCCTTGAGCTCTTTCTCCCATTGCTGGTGGAAGGAGCGGGGAGCCAGGCCGGGAAAGTCACGGTTGCGGGTCCAGCGGGAGAAGGGCGGGAACGGTATCCGTCGCATTCTCCCTCCGGAGACGAAGGGCCGCTGGAGGAGGGATGCGATGCCACGCGTCCACGCCAGGGAGCGCTCCGACCGTACGGTGATCGCCCAGGCCCGGACGAGGGCCCTTTCCCACCAGGAGACCTTGCGCTGACCTCGCCCGCCCTCGGCAAGGTCGCCCCGGAGCTTCAGAAGCATGCGGGGTATGTTGATCTTGATGGGGCAGACCTCCCGGCAGGCACCGCAGAGGCTGGAGGCGAAGGGTAGGTCCTTGGCCTTGGGCAGTCCCACCATCACCGGCGTGATGACGGCTCCGATGGGGCCTGGGTAGACGTATCCGTAGGCGTGGCCACCTACCTTCTGGTACACAGGGCAGGTGTTGAGGCAGGCCCCACACCGGATGCAGTTTAGCGCCTCACGAAGCTCCGGGTCCGCCAGGAGCTTGCTGCGGTTGTTGTCCATGATCACCAGATGGAACTCATCGGGGCCGTCCTCGTCGCTGCGGCGGCGGGGGCCGGAGACGAAGGTGACGTAGCTGGTGATCCGTTGTCCGGTGGCCGCCCGGGGCAGGAGGCGCAGCATGACCGCCATGTCCTCCAGGGCGGGCACCACCTTCTCCATGCCCATGAGCGCTACGTGTATCCTGGGCAACGAGGTGCACATGCGGCCGTTGCCCTCGTTGGTCACGATGACGATGGTCCCCGTTTCGGCCACGGCGAAGTTGACGCCGGTGACGCCCATGTCGGCGTCCAGGAACTTCTGACGCAGGGCCTGCCTGGCCGCCGCCGCCATCTCCTCGATCTCGGTGAGGCGTGGGGTCCGCAGCTTGTCGAAGAAGAGCTCCGAGACCTCCTCTTTGCTCTTGTGCATCGCCGGGGCGATGATGTGGAAGGGCGTCTCACCGGCCAGCTGGATGATGTACTCGCCGAGGTCGGTCTCCACCGGCTCGATGTCCTGGGACTCCAGGGCACTGTTCAGGTCCATCTCCTCGGAGAGCATGCTCTTGCTCTTGACGACGCTCTTGACCCCTCGCGTACGGGCGAGATCCAGGACGATGTCGGTGGCCTCCCGAGTATCCGTGGCGAAGTGCACGGTCCCACCGTTGCCCTCCACGCGCCAGGCCAGGAGCCCCAGGTAGTAGTCCAGGTTCTCTATGGTGTGGCTCTTGATCTCCTGGCCCCGCTGCCGGTACCGCTCCCACAGCTCCGGCGTCAGCTCTTCGATAGCCGCCTGTCGGGCCTGGTCGAAGTGGCCGATGGCCCGGCCCATGGCGCTCTGCAGACTGTCGTCGGCCAGGGCCTGTGCCGAGGCGCGGCGGAACCGTTGGGTCTTAACCTCCATGGTTGCCCTCCCGGGCCAGCAGCTGGGCCAGGTGCAGGGGCCGGGTCTTCATACCACGGCGGCTCATGGCCCCGGCGATGTGCATCAGGCAGCCGGAGTCGCAGGCCACCAGGGCGTCGGCGCCGGTGGCCTCGATGTTGCGCAGCTTGTCTTCAAGGATGGCAGCCGAGATCTCCGGGTACTTGACGGAGAAGGCGCCACCGAAGCCGCAGCACTCATTGGTGCCGTCCAGGGGCACGAAGCGCGCCCCCTTGACCTCCTCGATCAGCAACAGGGGCTCTTTCGTGACCTCCAGCTCCCGCAGCAGGTGGCAGGAGGCGTGATAGGTCACCGTGCCGTCGTAGGCGGCGCCCACATCGGTGAGGCCCAGGATATGAACCAGAAACTGGGAAAACTCGTAGGTGCGGCGCGACAGGTCATCTGCCCGTTCTTGAAGGGCCGGGGCGTCGTGGAGCAACTCGGGGTAGAACACCTTGAGCATGCTGGCGCAGGAGCCGGAGGGGGTGACAACGTACTCGCTGTCCTGAAACAGGTCAAGAAAACGTTCGGCGTTGGCCTTGGCCTGGCTACGGAAGCCGGAGTTGAAGGCGGGCTGGCCACAGCAGGTCTGCCCCTGGGGGAAGTCGACCTCCACGCCCAACCGCCTCAGCACCGTGACCACGCTCTCCCCCACCTCTGGGAAGAATTGGTCGACCAGGCATGTGACGAAGAGGGATGCCTTCAAAGTGGGTAACCGGGCATTGGGTAGCTCAGCTAACGGTAGCAGAGGTGAGGTTGCTTTTGCAAGGCCGACGGGCTCAGCCGGCCGACTACATTCAGCCTGTCGAGCCGCCACCCGTCTCCTCCCGCAGGGCCAGCGCTCCGCCTATGGCGGCGCCGATGCTGCCCATCACGGTGGTGTACAGGACGATGACGACGGCGACCACGCCCAGGACACTTCGCAGACCGTCCGGAAGCAGCGAATCGGCGACGCTGCCGGCCACTATGAGCAGAGTGAGGGGGGCCACCATGAACAGCCCCATGAGGAGCCCCATGATGGGTGCGTGGGCGGGTTTCAGCCGGGCCCTGGAGCCGCCGAAGAAGCCGCCGACCAGTGGGCCAAGAGGGCCGGTGACCCAGTGGAGAATGGGCGGCAACAGCATCCCTAGGGCCACCGCGAAGCCGATCAGAGCGCCTTTGAGCATGAGAGTATTCTAAGGCGGCGTGGAGCGCCTAGCCAAGGGGGACGCCCATCTCTTCGACGGCAAGGCGGACGTCGTCCATGGTGAGGGCGTAGGCATGGCCAGGAAGGAGTTCTCCCATTAAGAGTGGCGTGCTGTTTACAATGATGCCCATGGGCTCCCCCTGAAGGGATACCACAGGACTCCCGCCGCTTCCAGGGCCTGCGAGCGCATCGGTCTCCAGGTACCTCACTCCCGTATTGCCGGTGTCCGCGCGGACGTTCACCACGCCCAGGTGGGCGGAGGGGAAGCCGGCCACCCCCTGGGAATAGCCGATGATAGCCACCGTTTCAGCAAGGCCGGGGATGCCCTGAAAACCGAGGGATAGAGGGAAGTGCGTGCCGCCACCCACTAAGCTGAGCACCGCAAGGTCTCTGTCGGGGTCCTGCCCTATGACGATTCCGGTGGCCAGTGAGCCGTCATCGTGGTGGATCGTGGCCAGGGCATAGCTTCCCCCCGCACTGGTGTTATCCAGGACAGCGTTGGTGGTAAGTATATAGCTTCCATCCCCAATGACCAGTCCTGTTCCCGCTCGTTCGCCCGTCCGGACCAGGACCAGGAACTGCCTTACGGCGTCAAACACGGGGGCCAGCTGTGGGATGGGTGTCGCCGTAGGGGTGGGTATGGGCGTGGGGGTAGGCGTCGGTGTTCGAGTAGGGGTCGCCACGGGTGTGGGAGTCGGCGACGGAGTTGGTGTAGGGGTCGGGGTTAAGGTCGGCCTGATACCGGAAGGAAGCGTCGGCAGCGGTGTGGGAGTCACCGTCGGCGTGGGTGTGGGCGTCGGCGTTGGAGTGGGCGTTGGTGTCGGCGTGGGCGTTGGTGTCGCCGTTACGACGATGATGATCGGAGATTGCGTCGGGGTCGCGGTGATGACGATGATGACCTGCGTGGGCGTGGGTATGGCCGTGGGTGTGGGCGTGGGCGTTGGGAAAGGCGTGACCGTTGGAGTGGGTGATATCGGAGAGGAGGAGGAGGCCCGCGGCGTCACAGACGGAGTCGGCGATACGGCCAACTCAGGGGCGGCGATTGGCGTCGAAGTGCCGCCCGGCTCCTCGGTCCCAAACCTTTCGCACGCCGCCAGAAGTACAAGCAGAAGGGCAGAACCTACGATCAGGCCGACGAAAGGTCGCTTTGCCTCCAAGATAGCCTGTACTCGTTTCTTACCCACACATCTCTCAGCACGTCAGGATATCTTAACCCAAGCCAATGTGTATCTGCAACCGGACACGGCGGTAGGACCAAGCCGGGACGACATTCAAAAGACGGAGGCACGCTCCACGAACCGCCGAAACATGGTGCGCCGGCGTGATGGGGCGAGCCGTACCCCTGCGATAGAATACGGCCACATCTTCAGAACGCGGTTACATGGAGAGAATACGGAGTACACGGCCACATGGAGAGAACACCGCCGTATCTATAAAATCTATAGAACAAGGAGCGTGAGACGATGACCACA
>JAPUKM010000015.1 GCA_027295645.1 Chloroflexota bacterium
GTTGGTCTGGCCGTGGGCGCCTACCTGTTCCAGCGCGGTGATATCACCATTGGGACTGTGTACCTGGTGTACGCCTACCTTCAGATGATTGGGTTACCGGTGTCGTTCATCATGCGGGAGTTCGGCGACCTTCAAATGGCAGGTGCCAGCATCCAGAGGGTCAATGAGCTTCTGGACAGCGCACCGAAGATACAAGACGGCAGAGGGTCCAGGCTGCCCTCCGGTCGCCTTTCCGTCGAGTTCGATGATGTCTCGTTTGCCTACAACCCGGAGGTCTTGGTCCTGCATGGCGTCTCCTTCCGCCTGGAACCGGGAAGGACACTGGGCCTCCTGGGACGGACCGGGAGCGGCAAGACAACGATGTCAAGGCTGCTGTTCCGCTTCTACGATCCGGCGGAAGGAACAGTGCGGCTGGGCGACGTGGACGTCAGGAAGCTGCATCTCAATGACCTGCGCCGACGAGTGGGGATGGTCACTCAAGAGGTCCAAGTCTTCCAGGCGACCGTCAGGGACAACTTCACGCTGTTCGACCCGGCCATTCCCGACCATGCCATCGTGGAGACCCTCGACTCCCTGGGGCTTGGCCCCTGGCACAAGTCGCTCCCCGATGGGCTCGACACCGAGCTGAGCGCGGGTGGTGGCCAGCTATCGGCCGGGCAGGCCCAGCTTCTGGCTTTTGCCAGAGTCTTCCTGAAGAAGCCCGACCTGGTGGTTCTGGACGAAGCTTCATCGCGTCTGGACCTGGCAACAGAGCGATTAATTGAGCAGGCAGTGGAACGGCTTTTGGCGGACCGCACCGCCATCATCATCGCTCACCGATTGTCAACGGTGGAACGACTCGACGAGATCATGATCGTTGAGGAAGGACGCGTTCGTGAGCACGGCGAAAGGCAGGCACTGGCCAAAGACCCATCGTCGCACTTTGCGGGGCTGCTGAAAACAGGTTTGGAGGAGGTGCTGGCGTGAGCTTCTGGCCCTATCTGCTGCGCCTATTGCGGTATAGCGCCCCCGGCTACGTCGGGGTCAGCTTCTTTTCAATTGGACCCCATGTGTGGGTTGTATTAACTGCGCTCCTGATGCGGGCGATCTTCGACGCGTTGACGGGGGACGCCCAGGCTGGCTTCAACGTGTACACGCTTATTGCCTTCTTTGCTGCCGGGCTCGCGATAAATTCGATTCTTGTGCTGCCCCCTATCGTCATATCTACCTTCTTTCTACGGAGCCTTTTTCTTGGAGTGTTACAGAGGAACCTACTTAGGACCATATTGAACAGCCGTCCACTGAGTCTTCGACTAAGCCCAGGGGAGATGATCAACCGCTTCAGGGACGACGTGGAGGCCGTTGTCGATCCTCTGTCCATGATCCCATGGATGATCGGGCTGGCCGCGGCCATGGGCTGGGCCTTCTACATCATGGTCAGGATAAATCCGCTGGTCACCTTAGTCGCCTTTCTTCCATCCGTAACCGTATTTGTTGTGGCCAAAGCGCTCGGGGGCCGAATCGAGGCTTATAGGCGGAGGAGTCGGCAGGCCACCGCCCGGGTCTCCGGCTCCCTCGGCGAGTTCCTTGGTGCCGTCCAGGCAATTCAGGTGGCCGGTGCCGAGGAGCGAGCAGTAGCACATTTCCAGAGGCTAGGCAATCAACGCCGAAAGGCGGACCTGAAAGAGGGGATACTCGACGGGTTAATTCAGTCGCTGAATGGAAGCATAGTAACCGTAAGCACCGGTTTCATCCTTGTGGCCGCTGGACAGCTCATGCGCACAGGATCTTTTACGGTTGGCGACTTCGCGTTATTCGTCACCATGGCCGGGGGCAATAACTTTTCCCAACCTCTAGTGTGGCTTGGGCAAATTCTTGCTGGCCTCAGGCGTGCGCGGGTCTCCATCGGGCGGCTAATTGAGGTGATGCCGGACTCGGAGCAGGAGAAACTTGTACAGGGCGGGACGCTGTATTTAAGAGGGCCAATCCCGGAAGAGCCATACCAAAGGAAAACCCAAGAGCACCGGTTGGAGAGCATGGAATTGCATGAAATGACGTACGCCTACCCCGACTCCGATCGAGAAATCGAGGGTGTCAGTCTGAACGTGCCACGTGGCTCCTTCACGGTGGTTACCGGCCGCATCGGGTCGGGGAAGACGACGCTGCTGGAGGTGCTGCTGGGGCTGCTGCCCATGGACGCCGGGGAAGTCAGGTGGAACGGAGAGCGCATCCAGGACCCGAGGACCTTCCTAGTACCGCCGCGGTGCGCCTACACCCCACAGACACCCTGGCTGTTCAGCGATACCCTCCGCGACAACATCCTGATGGGCCTACAAGCGGATGACAAAGAGCTGGAGGCCGCGTTGCGTTTAGGTGTGATGGAGCAAGACGTATCGGAGCTGGAGAACGGCCTGGACACGGTAGTTGGGCCTCGTGGAATAAAGCTGTCGGGCGGGCAGGTGCAGCGGACGGCCGCGGCGCGCATGTTCGTGCGAGATCCTGAGCTGCTGGTCTTCGACGACCTTTCCAGCGCCCTTGACGTGGAGACCGAGCAGAAGCTATGGGAGCGTCTCTTTAAGCTGAAGGGCGTCACCAGCCTGGTGGTGTCGCACCGGAGGGCGGCCTACCGCCGCGCCGACCACATTGTCGTGCTCAAGGAAGGGCGCGTAGAGGCAGAAGGCAGGCTGGACGACCTGGCTGGAGACCAGCGAGGAGATGCAGCGGCTGTGGCGAGGCGACGTGGGAGAAAGAGAGCACGTACAGGATGCAGTTGGCTGATCATAAGTCGCTCATGAGATGGCGATACCGAGCGTAGTTTGAGAACCAACGAGAATCATAGGGCGATCTGAAGTACTATTGGAACTCCCTTTACGCGTCTCAACTCCCTCCCTCCAAGGGAGAGGGGATCGTGTGTTCTCCCTCCCTGCGAGGGAGTTAGAGGGTGGGTAAGACCTCCCGATCGCAATACCTCATTCGGCACCTTCACCCATCCCCGCGCTCATCGAGCCAGCCGACTCCAAAATC
>JAPUKM010000150.1 GCA_027295645.1 Chloroflexota bacterium
AAATAGGCAGTGTGTTCAAGCTCACCTCAAAAGTTCTGGCTTCTGTACGGTATGACGCACCAGCGCTAACCTACCACCCCCCATGCCCTCTCCCACTCTATCTGGCGAACTCCACCTGCGCCGCCTCACCGTTGACGAGGCTCTCCACCGCCTGGACCCTTACCTGGACGCCGCCTTCATGGACGGCCACACCACCGTGCGCATCGTCCACGGCAAGGGCAGCGGTGCCCTCCGCGAGGCCATCTGGAAGCGGCTTGCCTCCCACCCGCTGGTGAAGGGCCACCGCCTGGCCCTCCCCGGCCAGGGCGACGCCGGGGTCACGGTGGTGGAGCTTGAGGTGCGGTAGGGATCAGGGCTCTACCAATCGCCGAAGTATCTCCCGCAACTCTGGAGTCTCGCGGAGCGCCTCTCTCATCTCATCGATCTCCTCAGGCGACATCACTAGAGGAGACCGGCGGAATCCACCGCTGTGGCTGTAGTGACAGAAGCGCACGCTAACCTCGCCGATCGCATCCCCCTCCGTATATTTCAGTAGCTGTATAGTCGGGACGTGGTACCGGCCCTCGACCTGCACCTCCTCGGCCACCACGCCAGCTCCCCAGTGGAACGAGAAACGCTTTTCCCTCTTGATCATTCAATCCCCCTTCTCGGGTGGCGGATAAGGGCAAGCTGGTCACGCGTGCGACCGCAAGCGGTATCATTGCAAAACCCGGCGGGATGTCAAGGGCCGCTTCTAATGGAGCCACACGTGTATAATTGCCGATGTGACTCTCTTCGACGAGCAGCGCAAGCAGCGCCTCAGCCGGGATGCGCCCCTGGCGGCACGCATGCGGCCCCGCACCTTTGATGAGCTGGTGGGCCAGGAGCACATCGTCGGCCCGGACCGGGTGCTCCGCAAGAGCATCGAGGCCGACCAGGTGCCCTCCATGGTGCTGTGGGGGCCGCCCGGCTCCGGCAAGACCACCCTCGCCCTCCTCATCGCCACCGTCACCCGGTCTCACTTCGCACAGGTCTCCGCCGTGGCCGCCGGTGTCGCCGACCTCCGCAAGATCATCCGGGAGGCTCAGGATCGGCTCGGCATGAATGGCCAGAGGACCATCCTCTTCATCGACGAGATCCACCGCTTCAACAAGTCCCAGCAGGACTCCGTCCTGCCTTACGTCGAGGACGGCACCGTCACCCTGATCGGCGCCACCACGGAGAACCCCTCCTTTGAGGTCATCGGGCCGCTGCTGTCAAGGTGCAGGGTCTTCACACTCAACCCACTCACAGAGGAGCAGGTCGGCATCCTCGTCGACCGTGCTCTGAGCGATGCGGAGCGAGGCCTCCACGCCATGCAGATCGCCCTCCAGGAGGATGCGCGACGGTTTCTCCTCACTGCCGCCAACGGCGACGCCCGCATAGCACTCAACACCATCGAGTTTGCGGCGTCGGCCATCGCCCCGGACGCCGGGGGCCGCAGGCTCATCACCGTCGCCACCCTGGAGGACGCTCTCCAGCACCGCGCCATCATGTACGACAAGGCCGGCGACCTCCACTACGACACCATCTCCGCCTACATCAAATCGGTCCGCGCCTCCGACCCCGACGCAGCCATCTACTGGCTGAGCCGCATGATTGAAGCGGGAGAGGACCCGCTCTTCATCGTCCGCCGCATGGTCATCCTGGCCGCCGAGGACATCGGCATGGCAGAACCCAACGCCCTGCCCATAGCCGTCGCCGCGCAGCATGCCGTCCACTTCATCGGCATGCCGGAGGGCGCCATCCCCATGGCGGAGGCCACGGTCTACCTGGCAACCGCCCCCAAGAGCAACTCCGCCTACGCGGCCCTCAACCAGGCGAGGGAGGACGCCAGGCACAGCCGCAACGATCCGGTGCCCCTGCACCTGCGGAACGCGGTCACACCGCTCATGCGTGAGTCCGGCTACGGCCGCGACTACAAGTACGCCCACAACCACCCGGACCACTTCGCCGGTCAGCGGAACCTCCCCGACAACCTCAAAGAGCGCGTCTACTATGAGCCCACTGACCAGGGGTACGAGAAGGAGGTCGCAGAGCGCATCAGCCGGTGGTGGGGAGAGGGTAAGGGCAAGGGTGCGCCCGAAGGCAAGGGCCCCTCCGCCTGAATTCCACCTGAATACTCTGGGCACCCCCGGTTTCTTCATGTTTTCTCCCTTGACGGTGAGGCGGCCACAGCCAGACAACGGAAGACGGGTCGGAGTAGTTACTCCGGCCCGTCATATTTGCAACCGTACTGCCGGCTATCGCCTATGGTGACCTTGACCTTAGCCTAGCCCTGCTCCCCGACCGGCACCTCGGCCTCCCGGATCCTGCTCATGGGCCTCACGCGCCCGATCACATACCCCACCACAACGCCACCTCCCAACCCAACGGCTATCGGCGCACCCACCACGCTGGCGATCGCTCCGGCAACGAATCCTCCCAGCGGCGTGAAGCCGAAGGTGAGCACGTACAGCCCCATCACACGGCCGCGCACGGCATCCGGCACGAGGAGCTGCAGGAGCGCACCCATGGTGGTGTCGTACGCCATGGACATCGCTCCCACCAGCAGCAGCGCCACCAACGCTACTGCAAAGGAGGAGGGGAGGGCCGGCGAGAGGGCGAACAGCACCAGAAACAGGCCGAATCCTCCCGCAGTCATGACCACCATTCTCCCTATCGATCGAAAGTCCCCCATGTAGGCCACCACCGCGGTACTCGCCAGCGCGCCGATGCCACCAACGGAGGCCAGCACCCCGAACCCGGTACCCCCCACGTGAAGCACATCCCTTGCCATTACCGGAAGCATCACATGGAAGGAGAAGGCGAACCCCTCAACCAACAGGCTGAGAGAGAGCAGCGAGCGCACCGGCCTGTTGTTCCATACGTGGACAACCCCCTCCCGCGCGTTGCGCCACACCGGCTCGCGGGCTCCCGTCGGAGGGTAGTCTCCCTCCATAAACACCAGGACCACGCTCGCGAGAGCCAGGCTCCCCGAAATCATATAGTACACACGACCCACGCCGACCGAATCGATCATGACGCCCGCTATCAGGGCGCCGACGCTCCTGGTGATGTTCAACGCCATCATATTCAACGCAAGGGCGTTGACCAGGCGCTCCTTGCCCACGATGTCAAAGGTGAGGGCGTTGCGCGCGGGCATGGCAACCGCCATCATCATGCCCTGAAGCACCGCCACCAGGAGCAGGTGCCACAGCTTGACCGTATCGGTCACCACCAGCAGGGCGACCAGCAGCGCGACACCAGCCCCGAGCAGCTGTGTCACCAACAGCACCTTCCGGCGGTCCATCCGGTCCACAATGACACCGCCTATCAGGCCGAAGCCTACCGTGCCTACTCCACGCAGCCCGGCGGAGGCCCCCACCCAGAAGACTGAGTCGGTGACCAGAAGGACCAGCCACCCCTGGACCAGCATCTCGGTCATCCGCCCGAGTGAGGCCAGGACACTGTTCGCCCACAGCCATCTGTAGGGCCTGCTGCCGAAGGCAAGAAACAGGCGGGAGACTCCCGCCTCTTTCTTGCCTTCGGCCCCTGAAGGAGGTGGGCTACCTGTTGAGTGCGCCACTTGTATCCCTGGCAACCGACTCCACGATGCTCAACGCCTCCTCAACATCGCCCTCTTCAATCCCGTAGTGAGTCACCATCCGGAGCCGCTTGCCTCCGGGATAGGTCACAAGGACACCTCTGCCCTTCAGCGCCGCGATGAACCCCTGCACGGGGCGATCGACGACCTCCACCATGACGATATTGGTCTGGACGCTCTCGGCGTCCAGCTCAAGACCCGGCACGCTCGCCAGGCCACGGGCAAGCACACGAGCGTTGTCGTGGTCCTCCCCCAGGCGGTCCACCATGGTGTCCAGCGCCACCAGGCCCGCCGCGGCGATGATCCCGGCCTGGCGCATGCCGCCGCCCAAGACTTTGCGGTTCTTGCGGACACGGCCAACCATCTCCCCGCTGCCGCACACCAGCGACCCCACCGGGCAGCTCAAGCCCTTGGAGAGGCAGAAGCTCACGGTATCCGCCGGGCGCGCCAGTTCAGCCGGGGAGACGCCAAGGTAGACGGCGGCGTTGAAGATGCGTGTGCCGTCTATGTGGACCGCCGCATCGTGGCGGTGGGCCACATCCGCAAGGACGCCGACATCCTCGGAGTCGAGCACGCCGCCGCCGCAACGGTTGTGGGTGTTCTCCAGGCACACCAGCGCGGTCCTGGGGTGGTGCATATTATCGGGCGCCCGCACGGCGGCCTCCACCTCCTCGGGGTCCAGCATGCCGCGGGCGTCGTTGGACACCGTGCGCACATGCACGCTCCCCACGGCTGCGGCGCCGCCCACCTCGTTGTGGAGGATGTGGGCCTCGCTCCCCACAATCATCTCGTCGCCGCGCTGGCAATGGGTCATCACAGACACCAGATTGGCCATCGTCCCGCTGGGCACGAAGACGGCGGCCTCCTTGCCCAAGCGCGCCGCGGCGGCGGCCTCCAGCCGGTTGACGGTGGGGTCCTCGCCAAAAACGTCGTCCCCCACCTCCGCCTCCGCCATGGCCCGCCGCATGTCCGACGTGGGGTGAGTGACCGTATCGCTGCGCAGGTCGATAGTCCGCATAGGGGTGCTCTCCGTCGCCTAAGTGTGTTCAGATACCCCATTCTACCAGAAGCCGACCTCATGGCTGCGATGACGTTGCCGGATTCGCCGCAAGGTGTGAAGATAGAGAGCCATGCGCCAGACCGCCATCAGCTTCAAGAGCAAGGGCCTGACCCTTGAGGGGGTACTGTCCGTCCCACAGGGACAGACGGGGCCGTTCCCAGCCGCCGTGCTCTGCCATCCCCACCCCCTCTTCGGCGGCACCATGGACAACACCGTTATAACCGCCGTGGCCGGGGCGCTGGACGGCGTGGGCATAGCCGCGCTGCGATTCAACTTCAGGGGCCTGCCCCCAAGCGAGGGCAAGTTCGACGATGGCAAAGGAGAGCAGCAGGACATCCGCGCCGCCCTGGACATCCTCAAGCGGTGGCCGGACATCGACGGTAAGCGGCTGGCACTGGCGGGCTACTCCTTTGGCGCTCAGGTGATCCTGCGCGGCCTGGGCAAATACGGGGCCGCCAGGGCTCTCGCCCTGATATCGCCGCCGTTACCCGCCTTTGACGACTCACCGATAGCCAGGAGCAGCACGGCGAAGCTGTTCCTGGTGGGCAGCGCCGACCGGCTGATCCGTTCTGAGCAGCTCAAGGAACGGGTGGCGGCCCTCCCTCCGCCAACGGAGTTCCGGGAGATACCGGGGGCCGACCACTCATGGCGCGGCCACGAGCCGGAGGCGGCGCGGCATGTCGCGGAGTTCATGGCGGCCGTGTTTTCTCCGTCTTAAAGGGCAACGTTGCCCCGTAAGCACATTACAGTACATAGACAGTGCTGTGCTAGACTGGATACGATAGCCTGAACCGCCGCCGAGGTATCCGTGGCCTTCCCACAACCACCAGCAATACCAGAAGAGGTCCCCAGAGAGAACCCCGGTTCCACCGTCACAGAGCCTGTCGAGCCCGACGATGCCACCGCCGAGTCGCCCAGGGCAGTGCGACGGTGGGCCAACGACCTCTACCTGGTCGCCATCATGGTGGCGGTCTTTATTGTGGACCAGGTCTCAAAGCAGCTTGTCCGGGACAATATCGCTGAAGGGTCCTCTGTTCCGTCGGAGGGGTTCTTCCGGTTCACCCATGTATCCAACAGCGGCAGCGCCTTCGGCTTCTTCCCCAGCCAGACCGCCACCCTCGCCGTGGCATCGCTGGTGGGCATCGTCATACTCATCATCTTCTACCGCCGCCAGGCCACCCCCAGCCGGTGGCTGCACGCCAGCCTGGGACTGCAGCTCGGCGGCGCGGC
>JAPUKM010000151.1 GCA_027295645.1 Chloroflexota bacterium
CACAGAAGTGATTACCTCAAGACACTAGACGCGCACGCTCCTCTTGATGCCCCTTGAGTACCAGCGGACCAGGAACAGCCGCCACAGCGCCTCCACGATGATGTCCAGGCTCATCTTAGAAGTGCCCGCCTTGCGATCGTAGAAGAGGATAGGCACCTCCGCAATCCGGTAGCCCAACTGCTGACAACAACTCGCCACCTCGGTCTGAAAGACGAAGCCCCGGCTGCGCAGCCGCTCAAGGCCTATGCTCTCCAACACCTCTCGGCGGAATCCCTTGAAACCGGAACGAGGGTCCCGCAATCGCACGCCGGACACCAGCCTCGTATACAGATTGCCTGTGCTGCTCAGCAGACGACGCCTGCGGCCCCAGCGGGCGTCGGTCTGGCCTCCGGGTACATAGCGGGAGCCGACCACCACATCATGAGACTCAAGCCGCTCCAGAAATTCAGGGATATACTCAGGCGGATGGGAGAGGTCCGCATCCATCTGGATGATCCGGTCAGCGCCCAGTCCCAGGGCTCTCTGAAATCCGGCCACGTAGGCGGGGCCAAGCCCCTCTTTCCCGGGCTTCCGAAGGACATGTATGCGATCTGGGTAGTCGGCGGCCAGCTCCTCAGCGGCGGCGGCCGTGCCGTCGGGGGAATTATCGTCGACCACCAGGAGCTCAAGGCCGGCGACGTCAAGGGCAAAGAGGCGGGCCACCAGCTCCGATATGTTTGCCGCCTCGTTGTAGGTTGGGGTCACAACCAGGGTCTTCATCAGGTGCCCATCAGCCCTCTTTGGAACGCTTCTCATGGCCCGCCGGCATAGCCGAGGGCGGCTTCAGCGTCCCGTACCTGCCGCGTTGGGCGTTCCAGCGGAGTCGCAGCGTCTCCACGCCCATGGATAGGCCGTCCCGGAGTCTGCGACTCCGGCTGTCGGCGTCATGGTGCCAGTCGATGGGCACCTCCAGCAGCCGCAGCCCGAGCTTACGCGCAAGGAACAGCACCTCCACATCAAAGCTCCACCCGGAGGTCCGCTGGAGGGAGAAAAGCGCCTCCGCCGCCTCGCCACGGAAGCATTTGAAGCCACACTGGGTATCGTTGATGCCCGGTACGGCTATAAGGCGGATGAAGAGGTTGAACAGGCGCCCCTGCAGGTGACGAATATACGGTTCGTTAAACCGGTGCGCTCCGGGCGCCTCTCGAGAGCCCACGGCGATGTCGAACTCTGTCAGCCGGGGCGGCAGAAAGCGCTCCAGCTGCTCGATGGGCATCGACAGGTCGGCGTCGCACAGGAACCGGTACGCTCCGGTTGCATGGAGCATACCCGCGCGGACCGCGGAGCCCTTGCCCCCGTGGGGTACAGGAAGCAGGGAGACGTTGGGCTGCTCCCCTGAGAAATCCTTAACCAGGGCGGCGGTCTTGTCGGCACTCCCGTCGTCCACCACCACCACCGTCCAGGTATACGGCTGTGCGCCCAGGTACTCAGCCACCCGCCGGAGGGTGGGCAGGATACGCCGCTCCTCGTTGTAGGCCGGGATGACCACGGAGAGAAACGGCGTGTCCATGGTGGAAGGCGGCCAGAGGGGCGGCCCTACTCCTCCTCTTCCAGGCGGAAGGCGGCGTGAAGGGCCTGGACGGCGTTGGGCACCTGCTCCTCATCAATGAGACAGGTGATGCGTATCTCCGATGTGGTGATCATTTCGATGTTGATTCCTGCCTCGTAGAGGGCCTTAAACATCGACGCGGCGTAGCCGGGGGCGTTCTGCATCCCCGTACCCACAACGCTCACCTTGGCCAGCCGCTCCGCGGTCACAATTCCCTGACTCCCAATGCTCCTGGAGAGCGGCTCCACCACCTCCACAGCACGCTTCAAATCGGTGCGGGCCACGGTGAAGGTCAGGTCGGTGGTGCGCTCCAAACTGGCGTTCTGGACAATGGTGTCTACGCTGATCCCCTCCTGGGCCAGCGGCTCGAACAGGGCGGCCGCGATCCCTGGCCGGTCGGGGACGCCCGCGAGGGTGATCTTGGCGACATTTCGGTCGGCGGCGACTCCACGAACCCTGTTCCGTGCCTCCATGTTAGCTCCTTTATGAATAAGAGTGCCGGGTCCTTCGACGAAGCTTGAGGCCACGAGGATGGGAACATCATAGGCGGCCCCCAGCTCTATGGCGCGGGGGTGCATCTTGGCTCCGTAGCTGGCCAGCTCCAGCATCTCCTCGTAGCCGACCTCGTCCAAGCGCCTGGCTTGGGGAACCAGGCGAGGGTCGGCTGTGTAGATACCTTCCACGTCGGTGTATATTTCGCACCGCTCCGCCTGGACGGCGGCGGCAAGGGCCACGGCCGTGGTATCTGAGCCGCCGCGGCCCAGGGTGGTGACGTCCATCTCCCCGGTCACTCCTTGAAAGCCGGCAATGATGACGATGCGCCCCTGTTCCAGCTCACCACGGACCCGTTGGGTGTCCAGCTCTACAATGCGGGCACGGCTGTGGGAGCCGTCGGTGCGGATGCCGGCCTGTGCCCCGCTCAGGCTGATGGCATCGTGTCCCAGTGCGCGAAGGGCCATGGTGACCAGTGTACAGGAAACAAGCTCCCCCGTTGATAGCAGAATGTCCATCTCCCGGGGGTCCGGTGAGCCGCTCATCCGGTGGGCTAGGTCGATGAGCTCGTCCGTCGTGTCGCCCATGGCGGAAACGACCACTACGATGTCATCCCCTCGCTCTCTGCACGCGCCTATACGGCGGGCCACATGCTTGATACGCTCCGCATCAGCAAGTGAGCTGCCACCGTATTTCTGCACAATGATGGCCACTCACCGGACCTCGCTGATGTATGCACCCTGCGCCGACACCTTGGTTACCTTAACCTCGCCCGGAATGGCGGCCCTGTTGGCGGTATCGGCCAGCTCATAGGCCACCGTCAACTCTCTGCCGTTGGTCAGCGCGAGGATGGTGGAGCCGGCACCGGAAAGGAACGCCCCCAATGCACCTGCATCCAGGGCACTGCGAAACAGCAGCGGCATCCACGGAAGAAGCTTCTCTCTTGCGGGCTGATGAAGCCGGTCCTGGGTCGCCACGGGCAAGCTATCCATACTCCCAGTGGCCAGAGCGTTCACCAGTAGGGCTACCCTGCCCACATTGTACACAGCATCGTACCTGCTGACCGTATCGGAGAGGACCCGACGCGCCTCTTCAGTTGAGACGGATGCGTCTGGAATGAAGAGAACGGCTCTAAGCTCGTCGGCTATGGAAATCGCCGCATGGACCAGCTCTCCCTCCTCCCGTACCACAATCTGGCATCCGCCCAAGAGGGCGGCGGTCACGTTGTCCGGGTGCCCCTCCATAGCCACAGCCAGATGCAGGAGCCGCTCCATATCCGGCTCCTGCTCTCCCATAAGAGCGCTGGCCCCAAGCAACCCTCCGACGATGGCCGCGGCGCTGCTTCCCAGCCCACGGGCCAGGGGAATCTCATTGTCGCAGGCTATGGAGAAGGGCATACCCTCACTACCCAGCTCCTGTAGATAGCGCTGAGCAGCCTGGTAGACCAGATTATCGGTACCGGTGCTGAGCTCTCCAGCTCCGTAGCCCTTCACACTCACTCCGGGCTGGTCGCCCGGTAGAAAGCGTACCTCGTTCCAGATATCCAAGGCCATCCCCAGGCAATCGAAGCCTGGCCCCAGGTTGGCGGTCGTAGCCGGAACTCGAATGGTCACACTGTTCATTTGCGGGTCACAACGCGGAAAGATTCCTTACAAGGATACTATGAGACTCACCGGCTGACTAGATAGGGTAATCTTATGTCAAGATGAGTTGCCGCAGCAGTTGACCTGCCATTGCGGCTGCGGTACACTCCACACATAGCCTTGAATAGGAACTTCAAGGGGGGTTGATCTGGAAGACGCTTTCAGAGCAGCCCGTTTGGTGTCTCCTGGTTCCTGGTTGGGCCAAATCTATGGAGTTGGGAGGGCTCCTGACAACATAGGTGGTACGATGGACTCGAGATACGAGCGGAACATATTTCTGTTCCTGTCGCTTTACCGCTTTCTGGCCTACGGTCTGGCCGTAGTGCTGATCCAGACGGTGCCGTTGGGAGGAGAGGAAGATACACTCTCCGGGCAGGACTATACGCTGCTCAGCGGTTTTGGTGTCTACACCCTCTTCAAGATCTTAGGGCCCCTTCGCTGGAGAGAAGAGGGCCTTATGACCTACATCATGCTGGGGGGCGACCTTCTGCTCGCCACTGTGGCCGTTCTCCTTACCGGCGGCCTGAACAGCGGCTTCCTCCTGTACGCCCTGACGCCCATCCTCACCGGTGCGCTCCTCTTTAGGGAGACCCTTGCCATTGCCACTGCTATAGTCACCTCTGCCAGCCTTGCAATAGCTCATCTGCTCCTCTATCGCTGGGTTGATAAGTTCGTATGGATTATGGAAGAGAACAACCTCCTATGGCTCATCGTCTTCAACGTCACCACCTTCCTGTTCGGCTCCGTTGTCTACCGAACGAATTTGAACATCAGGCGCCGTATCGAGACGGACGCCGTTGCCGATGAGCGCCAGCACACCAAGAGGGAGCTCCACGACGGGATCATCCAGACCATCGGTTATCTGAGCCTCAAAACTCAGACCGTGAGCGCTTTGCTAACAGCGGGTAACAAGGCCAAGGCACTGGAGGGTCTTGACGAAATGCACCAGACGGTGCAGGATGCGTATCGTGACGCCCGAGAGAATCTTGACCAGTTGAGCGTCGAGATTGGCGAAGCCGAGCTAGTTCAAACCTTGAGAGACTATGTGGAGTCCTTCAGTGAACGCTACGGCATCCAAGTATCTCTTGAAGTGCCAGGTGAGGAGATTAAATTCACTCCCCTGGCTTCTTTGCAGATTCTGCGCGTAACACAGGAGGCCCTTACCAATGTCCGCAAGCACTCCCAAGCCACAGAGGCCAGGGTCATTCTTCAACCAAATGGAAAGGGACTTGATCTTCTCATCAGAGATAACGGCAGCGGTTTTGACCTTGAGGGCTTTGCTGCCAATGGCAAGGGGCACTACGGACTGCAGATCCTCGGCGAGAGGGCCGAAAGCCTTGGTGGCACACTGAACATCAATTCATCCCCAGGGCGTGGCACAGAAGTGAAGGTGCATCTACCAAAACGCGTACGCGTGAGATAGCCCTATGTCAAGAACCAAAGTGCTCGTTGTAGACGACCATCCACTGCTACGGCGTGGTGTCATGGATGTCTTGGGCTTACAGGAACAACTCGTGGTCATAGGCGAGGCCCAGGACGG
>JAPUKM010000152.1 GCA_027295645.1 Chloroflexota bacterium
ATGATGCGGCCTACTTCGTTCCTGTCGAAGAAGGGGACCGACAGGACTTGTAGATGGTCGAACATGGCAGTCCGCAGCTGGTAGAGGATGTGCTGGCTTATCTTCCCCAGCAGTCGCATATATGCGTAGTTTCCGGCGTAGTTGGCCGCTACAAGCCCCAGGAATATAAGCCCGGCCTGGTTAAGCCCGGCCCTGTCACCTGTGATGATGTAGTTGTCGACCGTGAAGCCAATGAGCCACGGGGTCGCCACCAGGGTGACGGTGTACACCAGCATCATCACCATGGCAAGCATGAACAGTCTCAGGCGGTCCCGGAAGAATGGGTATAGGCGCTTCACTACGTCGTGATTGTAGATCTGGCCCAGCTCTTCGTCGTCCAGGCCGCCGTGGCCGTGGAATCCCCAGCCGTGTCCCCCTCCTCCGCCTCCTCCGCCTCCTCCCCACATTATTGGCTGTCTCCTCGGGTGGAAGTTGGAGAAACCACGGATGACTCGATGTCATGGCCGTTCTGCTGTGACCCGTTGGTCAGCGTATCCTCCTGTGGTCGTAGCTGGAGTTCATAGATCTCCTGGTAGGGCCCGGGTGTGTTGACCAATTCCTGGTGCGTGCCCCGCTGCACGATCTGCCCATCTTTCAGTACAAGGATTGTATTGGCGCCCTTGACGGTGCTCAGTCGGTGGGCGATCACGAATGTGGTGCGGCCTTTCATCACCTCTATCAGGGCCTGGCGGATGAAGTGCTCCGTTTCCGTATCCACGCTGGAAGTCGAATCGTCCAGGATCAGAATGGGTGGGTCCAGCAGGATAGTCCTGGCAATGGAGAGGCGTTGCCGCTGGCCTCCGGAGAGGGTGGTCCCGCGCTCCCCTACCCACGTTTCGTATCCCTCGGGCAGGGTCAAGATGAAGTCGTGCATCTGGGCAATTTTGGCGGCCCGGACTATGTCCTCAAAGGAGGCGTCCACGGCGCCGTAGGCAATGTTCTCTCTTATGGTGGAGGTGAACAGGAAGACGTCCTGCTGCACAATGCCGATATTGGCGCGCAACGACGCCAGTGTACTGTCCCTCACATCGACGCCGTCTATGGTTACCCGTCCATCTGTCGCATCGTAGAAGCGGGGGATGAGGTGGACCAGCGTGCTCTTGCCGCTGCCCGGCGCTCCCACCAGGGCGATTACTTCGGCGGGCTTCGCTTCCAGGTCAATCCCGTTCAGCACCGGAGATACGGCGTTGTAGGTGAATGAGACGTTGTCGAGCTTCACGTGCCCCTTCACGCGGGGCAGTTCCCTGGCGTTGTCTAATTCTTGCACGGGGGACTCGGCGTCCAGCGTGGCGAACAGCCTTTGCCCGGCGGACATCCCCCGGGAGAAGGAGTTGATCACAAACGCGGACATGCGGACCGGCATGGACAACAGGCCCAGGTAGAAGATGAACTGGCTAAGCTCGCCATAGGTCAATGTCCCGTCAATGACCTGCTGTCCCCCTGCCCACAGGACCAGGGCGGTTGCGCCTATGTAGAAGAATGTGATCAGAGCCGTGTTGGAGGCCTGGTAAACGGCAGCGTCATAAGAGTGGCGGGCTACGTTCCCGGCCCGGCGGTGAAACCTGCCGCGCTCATGATCCTCTGCCGCGAAGGCCTTGACCACCCGTTGCCCGGAAAGGTTTTCCTGTAGCACAGTGTTCAGCAGACCCATCTCTGTCTGCACCGCCAGCCATGTCCGCCGGAGACGGATGGTAGTGACACCGGCACGCCACACAACCATGGGAGCGAAGAAGAAGCTGAGGAGGGCCAGCTGCCAGTTGAGCAATACCAGTGCGGTTCCAACCCCGACGAACAGCAAGACCATGTAAACAGCCCTGATCATGCCCGCTTGCACGTACATACGGATGCCTTCCACGTCCGCCGTGGCCCGGGACATCAGGTCGCCCGTCTGCTCCTTGTCGTGGAAGGCAAAGCTCAACCGCTGAAGGTGGTCGTAGAACTCGTTTCGCAGGTCGTAGGCGACCTTCTGGCTCAGGGCCTCGCCCAAGTACTGCTGACCATAGGCGAACAGTCCACGCAGGCCGTTGGCCACCAGCACTCCCAGAGCCAGGAGCAGAAGCTGGGAAGATGCGTCTGGAGAGACAACGCCGCCCCTGGGGAATATCTCATCTATGGCTGTGCCAAGGAGGAAGGGGATCGCCATAGCCGAGACTGTTACACCTAAAACAGAAATGTAGGCTAACAGCAGTGTAGTTCGATATTTAGCCGCTCTTTTGGCGATTCGCCACAGTATCCGCATAGTACAAATAGGTTCGTTGAATCAGGTAATAATTCGGCTGCTAACGAGAAGAGCGAAGTAGATTATACTCCCAAATAGACAATGTACGCAAAAAGTCCTTGGTTCCCTGGATTGCCCGATGGGTGAGGGTGATTGCGAAGGAATCACGTAAGTGCGCTGAGTCGTGTTATTATTTCATTATCATGCGTATAGGAAGTTTTGAGCTTCTGGAGCCGCTTCCACGACTTCGCCGGACCCACGCCATTGTGACGCTGAAGCCCTGGGTTGACGTTGGCGGTTCGGCCAGCCTGGCCCTGGAATCTCTGGAAAAGCACCTGAAGGCCCAGGACTTGGGCAGCCTGGCCTCGCCCGGGGCCTACTTCGACTTTACGCAGTACCGCCCCAGGACCCAGCAAGTGGACGGGCGGCGTAAGACCATGGTCCCCAACGTAAACGTCCGGTTCGCTACCGGTCCGGATGACATAGACTTCCTGTTCCTCCACCTGCTGGAGCCCCATGCCATGGCGGAGGAGTACATAGAGTCCGTGGTAGCACTGCTTCAGCACATGGAGGTGCAAAGGTATTGTCGTATCGGCAGCATGTGGTCGGACGTGCCCCATACCCGCCCCCTTCCCGTGATGGCCTCAATAAATGGAGAAGATATTAAAGGACTCCCGGGTGTGGTCTCCATGCAACGTTCGCCCTACCGGGGACGCACGTCCATTATGAATATGGTGGGAGACAAAATCAGCGAGATGGGCATTGAGAACGCTAACGTAACGGTGCGGCTGCCCGCCTATGCTCGACTGGAAGAGGACCACACCGGCAAGACGCGGCTCCTCAGCGTCCTTTGCTCTCTATACAATCTGCCGGAGGAGATCTCTTCAGATGATACCGGCCAGGACCAGTACCAGCAGATATCTGCGGAGATGGAGCAAAACCCTGAGTTAATGGCCCTGGTGAAGCAACTGGAGGGGGTCTATGATGCCTGGATGGAAGACTCGTCTCAGCAGCCGCCGCCATCATCCGTCCCGCCTGCCTTCGAGAAGTTCTTCAACGAGATGGAGGAGCAGTCCCACGGCTCTTGAATGTTCCCAGGTCTTGCATTAACGCTGTACGGTAGGGCTGGATTCCACTTTACCTGTCCCATTAACCGGGGGTCTGATGAAACGTTGGCGCTAATTCCCTAGTGGGCCAGGGTCGGTTGTGATAAAATTAGCTTCAATTTTCCCAAACGGACCAGCGAACGGGACTCATGGACTTCAATATACGCCCGATGAA
>JAPUKM010000153.1 GCA_027295645.1 Chloroflexota bacterium
ACGGCGACCCCTCGAGTTGTTGCGTGTGGTAACGCATGAGGGGAGCAGCGAGCTCCCGCGAGGTTGAAATGGAACCGGGATGAGCATATCCCCCCGGCCCACCTCAGGCACACTCAACGGCACACCAATCATTCAGACGCCTTCTCGGGCGGAGCATGGCCCGGAGGGCGTTTTTATTTTTGCCGTACAGCTCTCTCTTCTAGTCATTCCTCCAGGCTTCCGGCAGGGACTACGGATGCCAGGTTGACCTCGGAGGAGAGAAGCAAGACAAACCGGGATCCGTTGATACCCAGGCCGTGACTACCTGACCAAACAAGCACTTCTCACGTCTCGGGGGGCACGGGATGTCCGCACGGCAAGCAGGCAGGGTAGTTCCGCTCTTCTTGCTCACTGCGCTGGGTCTGCTCCTCGCCCTCTACTGGGCGTTGCCCCTCTTCAAGGCCCCTGCCCAGGCACAAAGCCAAACGATCCTCTTCAACCAGCAGTTCAAGCGTACCAAGGGTCGCCCGAATCTCTTCATCGACACTTTCACCGTCCCCACCAACATCGGCCCCCCCTTTCAGCTTCATATCGACAACGGCCTTGAGGACCGGAGGAGAAGGATCAGTAGCGCGACCCTGACTCTGAATGGGGTCGAGGTGGTCCATCCCTCGGAGTTTAGCAAGCGCGTGGCCACCATTGACAAGGAGGTGGACTTGCAAACCGGCACCAACACCTTGGAGGTCCGCCTGACATCCAAACCTGGGGCTCTGATAACCGTGACCATCACGGGGACCGGTACCATTCCTCCAAGCCTTGACACAGTGACCACCGATACGGGCACCGCCGGGCAGAGCCTAACCGTCACCCTCACTGGTAGCTTCACGAGCTTTCAGGACGATGTCACCGAGGCGAGGTTCGGCCCGAACATCGGCGTCGACGGAAGCCCTGAGGGCGCCTTTGGCGGTGTTGCGGTCCAGGACGAAGTCACTGCGACGGCCAATGTGACCATTAGTCAGGCCGCCGCCCTCGGCCCCCGGACTGTGACTGTAAGGACCGGCACAGAAGAGGTAAGCAAGATCGAGGCCTTCACCGTCCTCGCCCCTGGACCGGTCGCTATTGGAGAGACGACCGTCACCACGGTGGCCGGCTCGGACACCCCGGGCTTTGCTGACGGACAGGGCACGGCCGCCCAGTTCGACGGCCCAAGGGGGATCGCGAGAGACGCCGGTGGGAATCTCTATGTCGCAGATACGAACAACCACAGCATCCGTAAGATCGCGCCTGATGGTAGGGTAACCACCCTGGCGGGCTCAGGGACGCCCGGCTTCACCGATGACGAGGGGACAGATGCCCAGTTCAACAGCCCGGAGGGCGTCACCGCAGCCGCGGATGGCACTGTCTATGTGGCCGATACCGCCAATCATGCCATCCGTCAGATCCTTAACGACGGGACGGTCAGCACCCTGGCCGGGACCGGCAATGCCGACTTCCAGGATGGGACGGGGTCTGGCGCCAAGTTTGATACGCCGCGCAGTATTGCGCTCCGTCCCGATGGCCTTCTCGTGGTCGGCGATGAGGGGAATAACCGGGTTCGTCTGGTCGATCCCGCCACAGGTGCTGTGAGCACGTTGGCCGGGTCGGGTATTCCAGGGTACCAGGACGGCCAGCCAGACCAGGCGCGGTTTGCGAGCCTGGCGGGAGTAGCTGCCGATGCAGACAACGTCTTCGTGGCCGACACCGACAACCAGCGGATTCGGAAGATTCTCCCTAACGGCACGGTGAGCACCTTCGCCGGGATCGGCGCATTCGGCTTTGCCGACGGGCCGGCACTGAACGCCCAGTTCGCGGATCCCTCCGGCGTGACCGTCGACGCGGCCGGAAACGTCTACGTGGCCGACACCTTCAACAGCCTAATCCGCCGCGTCACCCCGGGGGGCCAGGTCGAGACCGTCGCCGGGACCGGCGTTCGGGGAGCGGATGACGGTCCGGGGACGGCCGCCACCTTCCGCACTCCCCAAGCCCTCGTGACCGGAAGCGACGTTTTTATTGCCGACACCGGCAACCACCTGATCCGCCAGCTTCTAACCGTTCCCGTCATCGCGGGCATCGATCCCACCACGGGAGTCCAGGGCACCACCCTCACCCTTACCGTGACCGGGATGAATCTCGGTGGGGCGACCGCCCTGACCTTTCTTAACGGAGGCACGGCAGACACGGACATCACGGCGACCAACCTCAGTGTTGATCCCTCCGGGACCACGCTCACCGCTTCAGTAACCATCGCATCCACGGCGGCTCTCGGCGTCCGGGTCGTGACCGTGACGACGCCGGCCGGAACTTCCTCAGATACCGCCACGGGTGGTAACACTTTCACTGTGGAAGGCAAGATTACGCTCACGCCGGCCTCGCAAACGCTCCAGGTGGGCCAGGACGGTGACTCAACGGTGACTTTGTCAGGGCCTGCCGGGTCGGGTGGGGTCTCGGTCACGCTGACGAGCGCGGCCACCGGAATCGCCACGGTGAGCTCGCCCGTGAACATCCCGGCGGGGGCCACGACCGGGACGGCGACGGTCACCGGCGTCGCACCCGGAATCACGAACATCCTGGCGACCGCGCCTGGCTACCAGTCAGGGACGGCCGGCGTGGAGGTGGTCGGGAACCGCCCGCCGGTCCTCGACCCGATTGGCGACCAGACCGCACCCCTTGGCCAGACGCTCAGCTTCACCGTCACCGGGTCCGACCCGGATGGCGACGCGCTCATCTTTGGCGTGACGCCGTTGCCGCTTCCACCCAACATGAGTTTCGATAGCCAGGTCGGCCTTTTCACGTTCACCCCCGCAGCCGACCAGGTCGGAACCTTCGCCCTGACGTTTGCCGCCTCGGATGGTCAAGACACCTCGTCCGTAAGCGTCACCATCACGGTCCCCGGTGCGCCGCCCGGGGGAGTAACAGCCTTCAGCGGGCGTATCCTCGACGCAAACGATTTCGAGATCAACATCACGACGCCGGTCGTCGGGGCGACCGTCTCTTTCCTCGGGACGGGCCAGACCGCTGTGACCGACGCTCAGGGCTTCTTTACTGTCAGCAATATCCCGGCGGGTCAGCAGATCCTGGACATCGACCCGGCGACTGCCAACGCAGCACCAGATGGCTCGACCTACGCGGGCTTCCGGGAACAGGCCGAACTGATCGCTAACGTCACCAACGTCGTCGAGCGGCCCTTCTTCCTGCCCCGGATCGATGCCACGAGTCTGACTACCGTGAATCCGGGCGCCACCACCGTCGTCACCAACCCGAATCTCGGTGTCACCCTGACGATCCCGTCCAATACCGCGAAGGATGCCAGTGGCAACAACTTCACCGGCCAGCTCTCGACCTCGCTCGTCCCGAGAGACCTTGCCCCGGCGGCTTTGCCGGAGGAACTCGATCCAGGGCTTCTCATCACGATCCAGCCTGTAGGGGTGACCTTTGTTACCCCGGTGCCGATTACCTTCCCCAACATCGATAACCTCCCGCCCGGAAGCGAGCTTGATCTGTGGTCTCTGGACGCAAACACCGGAACTTTCGTCATTGTGGGCACCATGCAGGTCAGTGCCGACGGCACCCAGCTTACCACCATCTCAGGGGGCATCCGGGCTGCCGATTGGCATGCGCCGCTTTCCCCACAGCCCACCGGCGATAATGCGGAGAACAATGAGGCCGACGATGACTGCCGGTGTCAGGTCCCCCAGGGCTCCACAGCGGCGGTCAGGGGAGGCGAGTTGGGGGTCACCCACACGCTCGCCGGGGTGCGTTCGTTGGGTGTGAGCCACCCGCTCACTTTGCGCTACACCTCCACCCATGCCGATCCCCGGCCCATTATCGTCTCCGATGCCACTATCCTCCAAAGGGCCGCTGTCCCGAAGACGGCCTCCCTCAAGCTGAGGGTAGGCGGTGTGGACCAGCCGGGGGAGCTATTTACCGATACCACAGGGCTTAGCGAGAGTGTGGATGAAACGCTCCGCCAGGCAGTACAGCTCGATGGAATCGCTCTCCCCACAGGCCGCTATCCCTATCGTCTGACGCTTACCAGCAACTACTTGAGTTCCTCGATCTCGACCTTCCTAAACGGGCAGGTCATTGTGAATAATCGCAGATCCAGTCCCTTTGGCGCGGGCTGGAGTTTGGAAGGTTTACAGAGAACCCATGTCCAGTCGGATGACTCTCTGTTGCTGGAGGAGGGAAACGGCTCAGCCAAGATCTTCGCTAAAGGCACCGCGATTCAGGTCCAGACCTTTGCCACAGGACTGAGCACGCCCATCTTCCTCGCCTTCGACACTCAGGGGAACCTCTTTGTCAGTAACTTTTCCACTAGCACTGTATCCAAAATCACCCCTGATGGCACAGTGACGACCTTTGCCACTGGCTTTACTAGTCCTGCGGGACTTGCCTTTGACACAAGTGGAAACCTCTATGTGGCCAATTTCGGTGTGATTCAAGGAGCAGCGGGGAATACCATATCAAAAGTCAGCCCCGAGGGTGTGGTTACAACTTTTGCTACTGGCGTGGGCCATGCCACAGGGTTAGCCTTTGATGTTGCAGGCAACCTCTACGTTAGCGAGCTGGGCGGAGACGGCAGTGGCACGACCATTTTCAAAGTCAGTCCGACGGGTGCGGTCAGCACCTTTGCCACAGGGCTTAGTGGTCCCGCAGGGCTTGCCTTTGACGGCTCAGGTAATCTGTTCGTGGCCAACTTTGGCTTTGCTGGGGGAAATAACAGCGTCTCCAAGGTCACCCCTGAAGGCGTGGTCAGCACCTTTGCCACCGGGTTTGCCAGCCCCTTTGGCCTTGCCTTTGATGGAGCAGGAAACCTATTTGTCTCCAACTCAGGCTTTGCTGGCGGTGGCGGCACGGTTTCTAGGGTAACTGCTGGCGGTGTTGTTACGACATTCGCCAGCGGGTTTGATGGCCCCTTTGGCGTCGCCTTTGATGCTGTGGGGGATCTCTTTGTGGCCAACTCTGGCTTTACGGGCGGGCAGTTAGGAGGAGGCACCACGGTCTCCAAGGTGCTGATCGGTAAAGATTTCGCCCCGCCTCCCGGCGACTTCTCCACCTTGGTGAGAAACGCTGACGACACTTTTACTCGCACTTTAAAAGACGGGACCAAGATCAACTTTGATGCCAACGGGCTTCAGACCTCCGTGGTAGATCGTAATGGCAATACCACGAGCTACGCCTACAATCCCGACGGCACTCTCGCCTCCATTACCGATCCGGCAGGGCTTGTGACCACCTTTAGCTACACGGGGGGAACGCTCTCCTCGATTACCGATCCGACAGGCAGGGTGAGCCAGCTTACAGTCGATGGCAACGGCGACCTCACGGAGATAACAGACCCGGACGGTGCTGTGACCAGCTACGCCTACGATGGCCAGCACCTTCTGACCTCTCAGTCCAACCCCCTGAATGTGGTCACGAGCTATCAATATGACTTCGCTGGCCGGCTCCGCCAAACTTCGCTTCCTGACGGGAGCACACGGCTTCTGAGCCCCAATATAACCGTGGGGGTGATCGACCCGGCCAGCGGCCAGGGGACCGAGACCACCCCCGCCCCGGTCGTGCGACCCACCGCCGCCGTGTCGACCTCAACCGATGGCAACGGGAATGCCACCACTTTTAGGACCGACCAGTTTGGCGCTGCCATTGAGCAGACCGATGGCCTTGGGAGGACTACGCTCATTGAGCGCGATGCCAATTCCAACCCCACAAAGATCACCCGCCCGAACGGCAGCGTCGTCACCCTGACCTACGATGCCCGGGGCAATCTCCTGACTACGACCGAGCAGGCGATCGGGGCGACCACCACGTTCACGTATGAGCCGACGTTCAACCAGGTGACGAGCATCACTGATCCGCAGGGGAACACCACCACCCTCACCTACGACGCCAACGGGAATCCCACGCAGATTGCCGATGCGTTGAACAATTCCACCACGCTGGCCTACGACAGCCGGGGCCTGCTTACCTCCGTCACCGATGCCTTAGGGAATGTCACGACATTTGGCTATAATGCCCAGGGAAATCTGATTAGTACCACCGACCCCCTGGGCAATGTGACCAGCCTGAGCTATGACGGGGCCGGCAATGTGATCAGCTCGACCGATGCCCTGGGGCGGGTGACCAGCTTCGCCTACGATCCGATGAGTCGTCTCACCCAAGTGACCGATGCGGGCGGCGGGGTCACCCAGTATGGATATGATGCGAAGGGGAATCTGATCAACGTCACCGATGCCAAGGGCCAGACGACCACCTTCGCCTACAATGAGGTCGATCAGCTCGCCCAGACCACGAACCCCCTGGGCCAGGCCAAGACCTTTAGCTACGACCTCGCCCGGAACTTGCTTCTGGTCGTGGATGCCAAGGGCCAGCAGATTGAGTTCACGTATGACGCCGCAAACCAATTAGTCCAAAAGGTACTCAAAGACGCCGTGGGGACCATCATGGACACGGTAGCTTTCACCTACGACAGCCTCGGGAGCCTCGCCACGGCCACTGACAGTGACAGCGGGTTGACCTTCACTTACGACGCCCTTAGCAGACTGACGCAGGCCCAGACTGCTGCGACGGTGGTACAACCGGCCACCGCTATTACTTACACGTATAACAAGAACGGCAATCGCCTCACGATGACTGACCCTCAGGCCGCGGTGACGAATTACGTCTATGACGCTCTGAACCGCTTGACCTCCTTGACCAGTCCCCAGGGAACGTCAAGCTTTACCTATGATGCCCTCAGCCGCCGCACTGGGCTCACCCTCCCTAACGGTGCCACCGCGGCCTATACCTACGACGAAGCCTCGCAGCTCACGGAGCTGCTCAACACCATCGGGGTAACTACGATCTCGCGCTTTGCCTACACTTACGATGCAGCGAGTAATCGCATAACTCGAACGACTACTAACGGGATCGCCAACTACGATTACGATGCCCTGAACCGACTCACGGATGCCACCCAGCCAGATCCCGTAGACCCATTACAACAGCTTACTGAGGCATTCCAATATGACCCCGTGGGCAACCGCACAAGCTCCCATCTTGCCACCGGTCAAGTCCACGATGTTGCGAATCGGCTTCTGGAGGACTCTAACTTCACTTTTAGCTACGACGCCAACGGTAACTTGATCGAGAAGATTGACAAGGCGAACGGCGATAGGACCGTCTATACGTACGATGTGGAGAATCAGTTGGTCCAGGTGGAGAAATTCACCGTTGCCGGTGGCCTTTCTCCCGTGGTGAGCGCGATCTATCGCTATGATGCTCTCGGGCGGCGCATCGAGAAAGATGTAAGTGGTATAATGACCCTGACGACTCGCTACATCTTCGATAATGAGGATATCTTGCTAGAGTTGGACGGTAATAACCAAGTGGTCGCACGCTACACCCATGGTCCCGGCATCGACGAACCCGTAATAATGCTTCGCGGTGGCCAACCTTCCTTCTACCATGCCGATGGCCTCGGTAGTGTTTGGGATCTGACCGACTTCGCCGGTTCCGCCGTCCGTTCATACACGTACGATTCCTTCGGCAATCTTCTGAGTAACACTGGCTCGGTGACAAACCCATACACGTACACTGGCCGGGAATTCGATACCGAGAGCGGCTTGTATTACTACCGAGCACGTTACTACGACCCGAATGTCGGCCGGTTCTTGCAGGGGGATCCTCTTGGCTTGCCCGGAGTGCCTATCAACGGATACGCGTACACACAAAATAACCCCACCAACCTGACAGACCCCTCTGGCTTCATCGCCAACAAGGCGGCAGTCAATGCTGGCGGTTCAACCCAGCAGCGCCGAGCATCGCCGTTGGCAGGTTGGGATCCCAATCTATTTTCTCCTGTGATGTCACTAAGTAGTTCGTTGAATCCCGAACGCTCTGGGGCGGGGCAATCCTGTCCCGTCGTGGTTGCAGCTGAAGGTGGTGTTGGGAGTGGCGGCGCTGCTGCCAGAGGTATAGGGAAGCCCCTCGCAATTGGGGATATCGCAAGAGTTCTCCTGGAAGGGGGTCAAGCTGAGGCGCAGGCGATGCTACATCTCTTGAGGGCAGACTTCAGGATGTTCCAACAAAGTGGGATGCATCGTTACAAGGCCTTTGAAAACATTGAATGGGATCGCTTCGACACGACGGGAAAATTTGAGGATGCCTTGCAGAACGCCCTTCGGGAATCAGGTCAATAGACCAGGTCACGCCACCACAACGGTTCGTATGGTCCGCTTCTTTGTTGAATAGACTGGCGACAGCAGAAGGAGACCAGTTCCCGGACTTATTAGTGACTTACCATTGCTGGTAGCGGTTCTTACAGCTAGCCAACAAGAGATGACCGACTTAGAGCTCAGAATCCTTGGCGATCTCTTCGGTGCACACCCTATCCCGGTAACCGTATACTCGACGCTAAGATCGTCATTCTTTTTGGATGCGATATTATTCGTTATCGTCGTGATTCTCCTATACGTCCTAAAGGGAACGGACCGAGCTGGTCGCCCGCCTCGGCTCACACCGAGCGCGGTTGCCATTATGGCTCTCGGAAGCCTGGTGGTGACGTTTGTCGTTGTATTTGGCTATCACACCTATATCTATTGGTGGGTCCCCGATCCAAAGGCGATCGGAATGTTGCTTGCGCTTCAAAAGAATCCGTGGATCCTGGCTTTCAATTTCATTCCGCATTTATGGGTGGCAGGACTGACAGTGATCTGGATTCGAGGTGGGCGATTGAAAAGAGCCGATCTTGGACTCCAATGGCCGAGAATGTCAGCGACAGGGTTCCTCGGTTTGGTAGTTGGCGGCTTGCTGGCAATTGTGTTGGCTGCTTTCATTTGGTCCCTAGTCCTTCCTGGACCGGTCGCCCGTTCGGACACTGGTGTTTTGCTTGCGGAGATTGAGACAGCCCAAGTGCCAGGTGTTACGCTTTTTGCAATCATGTGGGTGGTGATGGTAGCGATCGGTGAAGAGATACTTTTCCGGGCCGTCATGTATGGAGCACTTCGTGAGCGAACAACCATAGGGGTGGCCCTTCCCCTGGAATCGTTGTTATTTGCACTCTACCATGCACGCTGGAACGCCGTCGTTCCCTTGTTTGTATCAGGCTGCGTGCTGACGTACTTGTACGAGCTGAAAGGATCGCTCTATATACCGATCCTTGTCCACGCCGGCTTTCTCGCAGTACTCGTGCTGTACTTGACCATATAATTTTGTCAGCGCCAGACGGTAGACCGAGGTGACTCAAGCAGGGGGTCAGAGCTTTACATTTGACATCCTTCCTCGTGTTTGATAGCCTGCTTTCTCGAAGCCGTTGTCCAGGGACCTCTCTCCTGACCAATCATGGCGCGACCGTTACGCATTGCTTATCCTGGCGCGTTCTACCACGTCGTGAATCGGGGCGTCGAGCAGCGCATCATCTTCGCGGATAAGAGCGACTACACCCAGTTCCTCAACCTCCTGGAACTTCTGCATGCCTCCTTCGGGTTTCGGGTACATAGCTACTGCCTGATGCCGAACCACTACCATCTGTATCTGGAGACCCCGCACGGCCATCTCTCCCGTCTCATGCAGCAGCTCGATAGCCGCTATACGCAGTGGTTTAATCGACGCCATCGCCGGATCGGGCCCCTCTTCCAAGGACGCTACAAAGCCCTCTTGGTCGACAAGGAGGCATATTCCCTGGCCGTGTCGCGGTATATTCACCTCAATCCGGTCAAGGCCAAGCTCGTCCGAAAGCCCGAGGCCTACGCCTGGTCCAGTTACGCGACCTTCCTTGGCCGGCGACGGCCAGCCAGCTTCCAGGAGACAAAGTGGCTCTTGGGACAGCTGGGACGGAGCCGTGGCGAGGCAAGGCAGGCCTTTCACCGCTTTACCACAGCGGGGCTCCAAGACTCCTGGGAGCCATTTGCAGCGGCAGAAGGCGGGATACTGCTGGGGAGTGACCGCTTTGTAGACTGGGTAAAGCGCCGATTTCTACCGAGGCGGCGCGATGGAGCAATCTCCCAGTTACGGCACCTCCAAAAGCCGCGGGACGTGACCCGAATCGAGGAGGCGGTGGCCCGCTTAACCACGGATCCCCGGTTGCGTCGGAAACTGCTCGTCTATGCCTTGAGGCGCTTTACTCCCCTCACCTTACGTGAAGTCGGCGACCGGGTCGGGGGGATGCAGGCCGTGACCGTTTCCCAGGTGGTGAGGCGTTTGGCTCATCAAGGGAACCGGCCGGGACACATCTCGGCATTGCTGCAGCACCTGGAGCGGAAAGTGTCAAATGTAAAGCTTTGACCCCATTATATTTGACCAAAGTGTCAAATGTAAAGCTTTGACCCCATTATATTTGACCCCATTATATTGACCCCGAGGTGACGATCTTTGGGGTCGGCTTTAGCCCGACGCTGAGTCAAAACCAGGTGAGCTTCAACGGGACCTCCGCACCGGTGACGGCCTCGACCGATCAGACGATCACCACCGAGGTTCCGGCAGGCGCCACCACCGGCCCCATCGCGGTTACTACGCCTCTCGGCAGCGCGACGTCGCAGGAGAACTTTATTGTCGTCCAGATTGTCACCGTGAGCCCCAAGACGGCCACGGTCCTTGTGGGTGGCGCCGTCCAGTTCACAGCAAACACGGCGGTCGAGTGGCGCGTCAATAACCTGACCGGCGGGAATACTACTATCGGAACGATCAGTCCTGAGGGACTCTATCGGGCGCCAACGACGCTGCCGGATCCGCCAGAGGTGACCATCACAGGCGTGAGCAAAGCGGATCCCCGCTTGGAAGACGCCGCCCTCGTAACGATGCTGTTAGTGCCTGAGCGCTTTGCCGCCCCGGAGGTCAGCGTCCAATTCGCTGATCCACCCCTCCAGGCTAACCCCGACCAGGCTCCCCTGGTTGCTGCGACATTTGCTCCATTCATTACCAGCCTCAGCCCGGGCTCGGGAGTGGCCGGAGGCGCTTCCTTCATCCTGACTGTTAACGGTGAGGGATTCGGTGGGGCCACCGGTCTCCAATTCGTACTGAACGGAGCGAGTGACCCCGACATAACGATGAGTGGCGTGACTCCCGCTGCAGACGGACGCTCGCTCACTGCGACGATCACAATTGCCGGGACCGCGACCCCAGGCCCGCGGACCGTCCGGGTCGTCACCCCGGCCGGAGCCTCAACAATTCAACCTCTCGCGGGGAATGTTTTTGAAGTCACGAGCCCGTGATCAGGAGGTACGTAATGCGAAGAGAGGTTCTAAGGATTAGCTGTGGGCTCCTTGGCGCGAGCCTCCTTCTGACGACCCCCAAACTTACTGACGCGCAGACGTTTTCGAGTGGGAGTACGGGAGCTGACGGC
>JAPUKM010000154.1 GCA_027295645.1 Chloroflexota bacterium
CCCATCGTGTCAGCGGCGCAGATGGAGTCGTACACCCGCTCGTCCTTGAAATCGATGCGCGACAGGTCGATGCGCTTGCCGTGGTGCTCCTCGATGAGGTCGAGTGTCTCGTCCACCGCCGAGAGCATACCCAGCGCCAGAAAGTCGATCTTGATCATGCGGGCGTCGTCCACTGAGTCCTTGGCCCACTGCATCAACACCCGCCCCTCCATGGCCGACTGCTCCAGGGGAACCAGCTCCACCAGCGGCCGGGAGGAGATGACCATGCCGCCCACGTGCTGGCTGATGTGTCGAGGGAAGCTGGCGATCTGCTCCACGAGGTCCGCCAGGTGGCGCCATAGGGGGGCGGACAGCTTGTCGCGGTAGTGGGCCAGACGACCCATCTCCTCACGGATCGACCTGGCGGAGCCGTAGCTTTCGCTCACTTTGGCCAGCCGGTCCAGCTCGGCGGGTGGTAGCCCGAGCGCCTTGCCTACCTCCCTCACGGCGCTGCGGATGCGGTAGGTGGGGAAGGTGGCCACCAGCCCCACGTGCTCGTGACCGAAGTGCTCGTAGACGCGGAGGATCAGCTTTTCGCGTATGTCGCGGGGAAAATCCAGGTCGATGTCCGGCACCGAGGCCATCTCCTCGTTGAGGAAGCGGCCCAGGAAGAGATTGTTCTTGATCGGGTCGATGTGGGAGAGGCCGATGAGGTAGCAGATGAGCGAACCGACAGACGAGCCGCGCCCCCGACCCGGGGGCGAGTGACAGGGGCGGCCCTTGACTTCTTCTGCCACCCGGTAGGCGAGCTGGAGGATCTCCTGATGGATGAGGAAGAACCCTGCCAGCCCGTGGTGCTCCACCAGCGATAGTTCCTTCTCCAGCCGCTCCTCGACCTCCGAAGTGACGCGCATGTATCGGCGTTCAGCCTCTTGGTAACACAGCTTTCGAAGATGGGAGTCCTGCGTCTCCTCCTCCGGCACCGGGTAGTCCGGGACGCGATAGTCCAGGTCGCGGGTCAGGTCGAACTGACACCGCTCGGCGATGCGGGCCGTGCTGGCTAGCGCTTCCGGGTGATCGCGAAACAACTCGGCCATCTCGTCGGGCGGCTTCAGGTAGTATTCTGAGTTCTCGCGGCGCTGGCGGTGGGAGGCGTCCAGGGTCGTGCGATGTTTGATGGCCACCAGCACGTCCTGGAGGCGGTGGCGCTCCCGTACGTGGTAGTGGACGTTGCCGGTGGCGACGGTGCCCAGGCCCAGGTGCTCCGCCAGCTCGGCCAGGGCGCGGTTGCGGCGGGCATCGCCGTGGACCAGATTGTTCTGGAGCTCAATAAAGAAGTTGCCGGGGCCAAACCACCGCATGTCGCGGCGGGTTGCCTCCTCCGCTTCCCGATAGCGGCCCTGGGCCACCAGCGACGGCACCTCGCCCCTGCGGCAGCCGGAGAGGGCGATGAGCCCCTTGGTGTGCTGGGCGAGGGCTTCGGGCTCGGTGCAGGGCCTGCCGCGCTCGTGGTCCAGGTGGGCGTGGGTGAGGAGACGACAGAGGTTGGCGTAGCCGCGCTGGGTCTCGCAGAGGAGGGTCAGGTGGTGGCCGTTGGCCAGCGTGATCTCGGCGCCGGTGATGGGCCGCAGGCCCCAGGCGCGGGCGCACTGGGCGAACTCCATCGCCCCGTGTAGCCCGTCGTGGTCCGTGAGGGCGAGCGCCTCGTACCCCAGCTCCCGCGCCCGCAGCACCAGCTCCTCGACGTGGGAGGCGCCTTCGAGGAAGGAGAAGTTGGAGTGGCAGTGGAGTTCAGAGTAAGTCATTGTTGCAAGGCCATCAAGCTGCGGATAAGATAGCCAACACCATGAAGTGGACACACCAATTCCGGATTGATGCCCCAGTTGAGGCCATCTACGAACACGGCTTCGCTCCTGACAAGTGGTTCACGTTTTTTGGAGCCTATCGGGGGTTGGAGTCGGTCGACCCGAACTGGCCGGAAGAGGGAGCTTCTATCATGGTCCGTTACGCCGTTCTGGGTCCGTGGACGGTGCAGATGAAGCAGACCGTCGTTGAGCATGAGCGGGGCCACCACATCCGCATGTATGAGGAAGCGCTCTCCGGGCTGTGGATCGATCACCCCGAATTCGAGTTCGATCCGCAGGATGGAGCCACAGATGTCACTCTTACCGTGAACCCCACATCTAAGGCTCTTCTCGGGCGCATACTGATCTTCCTCATTTTCTGGCCCTTCACACTCATAACCCCGAGAGCTATGAAAAGATTCAAGGCCATGGTCGAGAACTCCAAGCCTTCGTAGTGGATTCACCCTCTCGGCCCTAACACCCTAGTAAGCCTGCTGATACCATCGCCCGCTTACTGCGTCTTGATACACCGTCACCATCCGGCCGTCCTCCAGCAGCAGCGAGTAGTACAGCCGCGAAACCGTCCGCTTCCGCCACCACTCGTCGTCGATGCGCCAGGTCTCCAGCACCTCCTCCACGATGAAGTAGCCGTTCGTGAGGTGTATTGCGACAGGCCGATCGTCATCGTCAGCCTCCACACGCAGGGGCCGCGGGCG
>JAPUKM010000155.1 GCA_027295645.1 Chloroflexota bacterium
AAGGGCCCAGAAGGTGGCCTGCCGGTTGCGGGCCAGCATTTTCAGGTTGGCGATAGTCAGGGCCAGCAAGGCTATTCCCGAAGCTCGTTGCCGGTCAGCTCCAGGAATACGTCCTCCAACGTAGCGGAGAGCACCTCCAGATGCTCCAGGTGGATGCTTCGCTCCCGTGCCCACGCCAGCAGAGCGGTGAGGGCCGCCGTGGGGTCCGTAACCAGGAGGTAGCAGTCACCGTCCTGTCCCTCCAGCAGCTCCTGGACCGCCTCCAGGCCCCGCAGCTCATCCAGGGGCAGAGGGCCCTCGCTGCCGACGTGGATCCGGTAGGGCACCGGAAGCCTGCGGACCAGGTTCGCGGGCGTGTCCAGCGCAACGATGACACCCGCATCCATGATGGCCACCCGCTGGCACAGAGTCTGCGCCTCCTCCATGTAGTGGGTGGTCAGGACAATCGTCCGGCCCTGGCGATGGATCTCCTGGATGAACTCCCAGATGCTCCTTCGCGCCTGGGGGTCCAGCCCGGTGGTGGGCTCGTCCAGGATCACCAGTTCCGGGTCGTTGACCAGGCTGGCTGCAAGGGTGAACCGCTGCTTCTGACCTCCGGACAGCTTGCCAAGCGTGGAGTTGGCCTTGTCCACCAGGTCCACGGTCTCCAGGAGCTGCTGGGGAGAAAGTCGCCGCCGGTAGAAGGAGCCGAACAGCTTCAGTATCTCCGTGAGCGTGAGGTACTCGAAGTAGGCCGAAGCCTGGAGCTGGACGCCGATCCGCTCCTTGATCTCCTTGGGATGCTGCCGGACATCCATGCCCAGGACCTCCGTCCGGCCGGAGGTGGGCTGAAGCAGCCCCTCTATCGTCTCAAGGGTGGTGGTCTTCCCCGCGCCGTTGGGGCCCAGGATGCCGAACACCTCGCCGCCGTGCACCTCGAAGGAGACTCCACGGACGGCCTCAACCTCGCCGAACCGCTTGACCATGTCCCGTACCTGAATGACCGTGTCCACGGCCACGGATTATAGCATGGGCCTGCTGGTGTAGGCTCGTCATCTCCTCCGTTGCCGCAATAGTCGATAGCCCTCGTGTCCGGGCGGCCGATGGTTTCTGGCGCTTCCACAGTGGGACCAGCATACAAATGGGGATGGACACCGGCCTTTTCACGTACTAAGCTTCTCTCTGCCCTGCGTGGACATGGGAGGGTACAGCCGGCACGCCAGGGCAATCCCGTCGGCTATCGCGCGCTGAACCCAAGGAGGCTCCATGGCAGGCATTCTGGACGGTATCCAGGTATTGGACTTCGGAAGATATGTGGCCGCACCCTTCTGCTGTCAGCTCCTGGCCGACATGGGCGCCGATGTGATCCACGTCGAGCGCGCCGGGGGCGAGCCCGACCGGCAGCGCGGGCCCATCGGCCCGGACGGCCAGAGCCTCTACTTCGTGGGCCTGAACCGCAACAAGAGGGCCGTGACCCTCAACCTGGACAAGGACGGTGGTCGTGCCCTGCTGTTGGACCTGGTGAAGCAGAGCGACGTCCTTGTCCACAACCAGCCGGCGCCCCGCGCGGAGGCCCTCGGCCTTGACTACCCCTCTCTCCGGAAGGCCAACGCGCGCCTGGTCTACCTCGCCGTCACCGGCTTCGGCCCCTCCGGACCCTACTCCGGCTACACCGCCTTCGATCCCATCATCCAGGCGATCAGCGGCCTGGCGAGCATGTCCGGATTCGACGGGCAGCCGGCCCTCTGCCCCCTTCCCATAGAGGACTTCACCACCGGCCTGTACGGTGCCCTCGGCGTCACCCTGGCCCTCTTCCATCGGGAGCGCACCGGCATTGGCCAGAGCGTTGACGTATCGCTCTTCAGCACCGGCCTCTCCCTCATGGGCTCCTTCGGCGTCTTCGCGGAGGCCGCTATCAACGGCGTCGTGCGCCGCTCCGTCGGCAACGACCTCTACAGCGGCGTCGGCGGCACCTATCCTGCAACGGACGGCCCGGTGGTCGTCAGCACCCTCGGAGAGGCGCTGTGGCGCAGGCTCTGCCGCACCATGGAGCGCACCGACCTGCTGGAGGACACCCGCCTGACCGACGACCAGGCCCGCTACAAGCACCGCGACCTCGTCAACAACGCCATCGCCGCCTGGACCTCGCAGCGCACCGTGGCGGAGGTCTCCCAGGTCCTGGCCGAAGCCGGCATCCCCGTCGGTCCCGTCGTGTCGGTGGATAGGGTGGCCTCCCATCCCCAGGCACAGGCCCAGCAGATGGTGCACACCGTCAAGCAGCCTGGCCTGGGCGACGTTCCAGTATCGGGGACCGCCATGAAGTTCAGCGAGAGCCCCGGCAGCATTGAACTCCCATCGCCCGCCGTCGGCGAGCACAACCGGGAGGTGTACGACCGCCTTCTCGGAACGGGCGAATCCCAGCGACTTTCCCGGGAGGGCTCCATCTAGATTTGGCATTACACCTGGCCCGGCACCTCGCACAGTCCATTGTGATATATTGAACTTATTAACGCTAGGGGGAGATAGATGACCCAGCAGCTTGAGGAGGCCAGAGCCCAGATCGTGGCCATGGTGCGTGACTTCGTGCAGAAGGATGTCCTTCCCAAGGTCAGCGAATATGACGAGGGGGACATCTACCCCCAGGATCTCGTGGACCAGATGAGCGAGATGGGGCTCTTCGGCATCACCATCCCGGAGGAGTATGGCGGCCGGGGCCTGGACTACACCACCTTCGCCATGATCTTCGAAGAGATCGCCAAGGGGTGGATGAGCCTCGCGGGGCCCATCGGCACCCACTCCATCCTCTCCTACGTGCTGAACCACCACGGATCAGAGGAGCAGAAGAGGCACTACCTGCCTCTCCTGGCCAGTGGGGAGTTGCGGGGTGGACTGGCCCTGAC
>JAPUKM010000156.1 GCA_027295645.1 Chloroflexota bacterium
ATAGTTATTCCCTTCATACTTTCATACCCTCCAGTGAGTATTGACTTACTGTCAGACATTTAGTATCCTAATGCCATGGCACGCATGGGCAGACCCCCGACGGGTCATCAGCCTGTTCAGTCGGTCAGGATGGAGCCTGACGCGTTGCAGTTAGCCAAGAAACACGCTAAGGCTCGCAGACAGACGATTGGACAGTGGCTAGAGGAAGCGATACGGGAAAAGGTAGAGCGAGAGAAAGGTGAACGCGATGTCACTTCGCAAGATAGCTAAACACCTAGGAATCAGTCCGGCCTACCTCAGCTACATGGTCAACGGTAAGAGGCCGTGGAGACAAGACGTTTATGAACGGTATCAGACCCTTGTTAACAGTGATTCTGTGAACACTTTTGTTAACAGTCGGGGGCGGGGAGGGGTCCCATCCGATGCCGCGAGGCATCGTGCACCTGCTTTGCCTCCCTTTGGCCTAGATACACCTTCCGTCGACGGTGGCGTGGTGGAGCTGAGGGGATTCGAACCCCTGACCCCCTGCTTGCAAAGCAGGTGCTCTCCCAGCTGAGCTACAGCCCCACGGATTCAGCGGTCCACGCCGGGAAGGACCGCTGAACTTGCAGTGTGCTACGACGATTCTAGCATATCTGTGGGCCAGCCAGACGTAACCAGCGGACTTATGGAGATAGCTACTAGATTCCCTTAAACTCGGCGCGGCGCTTCTCCGTGAACGCCAGGCGGCCCTCCTTGTAGTCCTCGGAGTCGAAGCCCTGAAATGGCAGAGCCTCCTGCTCCGCGGTCAGGCCATGGAGCTCCGGATTGTTGAGGACGGTGCGGATAATCACTTTGTTGTTGCGATGCGACAATGGGGCCAGATTCATCATGTCCCGAGCCAGTTTGGCGGTGTACTCGTCGATCTCCTCCAGTGGCAGCACCTGATTAACCAGGCCAATGCGGAGAGCCTCCTGGGCGTCCAGAAGGCGCGCCGACAGAAGGATATAACTGAGGTTGCCGGGGCCCACGAGCTGCGCAAGGCGACGCATCGCATCATAGCCCAGGGCGATGCCCAGCCGCGCGGCCGGTATGCCGAGCCGTGCGTTCTCAGTGGCAATGCGCACGTCTGTGAAACATGCCAATTCGCAGCCTCCGCCGATGCAATAGCCCTTAATGAGGGAGATGGTGGGTTTTGATAGGTGCGCCAGGCCGTTCATACCGGCGTCCAAGATGCTCTCCCATTCGCGAGCCTGGACGCTGTTAGTACGCGACTGCTCGAACTCCTTGATGTCTGCGCCCGCAGAGAACGCCTCCTCTCCGGCTCCGGTCACCACAACTACCCGCACCTTGGAGTCCCTCTCAAGGTCCGGGCAGATGTCGCCAATGGCCTGCCACATGCCGTAGTTCATCGCATTACGCTGGTCCGGACGGTTCAACGTGATGGTGGCGATACCATCCTGGATATCAAGCAGTATATCTTCAGCCATGAGACCCCTCTCTCGTTGGGATTACTTATCTTGGAAGCATACTCTTGCGGGCCACGCATACGCCATAGCGGGAGAGCTTCCTGGAGGAGATGGTCAGCGCAGGCGGATCCCTGCTTTTTCCCGGTCAAAGCAGCCTTGGGTGAGGTTGTCACGCTCCTGCCGCAACAGGTCCTTCCGAACACGCAGGCTTGGGGTGCGTGGTAGTTCGTCTCTCATCTCTATGTACCTGGGAACCTTAAAATTGGCCAGATTCTCGGCACACCAATAGACCAGTTCCTCTGGATTCAACACCGAGCCGGGACGGGGGATGACGTAGGCCTTAATCTCATCCTCTCCAAGCTCTGATGGCACTGCAATCATGGCGCAGTCCAGCACCTTGGGATGCCGTTTCATGACGTCCTCTACCTCCTGAGAGGAGATATTCTCACCCCGACGCCGGATTATGTCCTTCTTGCGATCGACGAAGTAGAGGAATCCATCATCATCCAGCCAGCCCAGGTCGCCGGTGTAGAGCCAGCCATCACGCAGGGCGAGGCGAGTCTGTTCCTCGTTTCTCCAGTAGCCGGGTGTCACGGCCGGGTTCTTGATGGTGATTTCGCCCACGGTGTTCGGGGGCGCTGGCTTTGCCGTGCCGTCCACGATGCGAATTTGGTTGACGAAGTGGGGATCGGGATGCTGCCGAGGCAGGCCGGAGGAGCCGGGCCGTCGTGGTTGGCGGATACCTTCGATAGTCCCGTAGCAGGTCTCCGTCATGCCGAACCCGACGATAATGTCCACGCCGAATCTCTGCTCAAGGGTCTCCAGAAGCTCGGGTGAGAAGGCGGGTGAGCCGTAGAGAAGACGTACCCGATGCTGCCGGTCGGTCGGCGATTCAGGTTGCTTGGCGAGCACCGGTAGCATCATGCCGATGAAGTTGACAATCGTTGCTTGAGAGTCGCGCACCTGGTCCCAGAAACGAGATGCGCTAAACCTATCGACGACTGTGAGGGTGGCACCGACGGCGAGGGTGCCCATGGTGGAGTAATACTGGGCGTTGGCGTGAAAGTAGGGGAGGCAGGTGAAGAACCGATCGTCCTGTGTGGCCTGTGTCCAGTGGGCAAATCCCTGTCCCGCGGCCACGTACATCTGGTGGGTTATCTGGACACCCTTCGGGCTGCCGGTGGTGCCTGAGGTGTAGACCAGCATGGAGATGTCCTGCGGAGATACGTCTGGTCGAGAGGAGAGTTGTTTTGTCTGAGCCATTGTGTTTTCAAGGCTGGTCCAGCCGGGCTCTGGTGCGCCGTCACCGCCCACCTGAATCTTGAGCCGCACGTTGGGGGCAAGCTCAGCGGCCTCTGCGGCCACGCTCAAAAAGGATTCGTGCGCCACCAGTGCCTCGGCATCGGCATCGTTGAGGATGGTAGCGGTCTCGTTCTTCTTATAGGCCGTGTTGATGGGAACGGCTATGGCTCCTATGAGCGAGAGTCCGAACCAGCAGTACAGCACCTCCGGGCAGTTGGGCAGGAGCAGACATACGCGGTCGCCTTTCCCTATGCCCAGCTCCTGGAACATTCCCGCGGTCCGCAACGCAGCCTGAACGAACTGGTGGTAGGTGATCTGCCGGCCGGAAATCTCCACGAAGGGCTTGTCGGGGTTTTGAGCGGCTGCGGCATCCAGAAGTTCACCGAGGGACATCTCCCACATCAGACGGTGCGACTGATCAGGGCCGATGATGGTGCTCACGACGGTTTTTGTCTTAGTAGGGGACTGATGTGCAAGGTATGGCGGTGCCCCTCTGGGGCCTCCTCGCTTATTGGACGCGGCCTCAGTATAGGTACGGGCATAAAGGGGAGTCAAGGAAAAGTCCCGCCATATTTATATGGCGGGACTCTGTTGGCCCTTAACCTGTGAATAGTGGAAAGAAGAGTATGGTCTGATTTTACTTTGACCTTAGCAGACGCCTTTGCGGAGATGTGGTCAGCATCTCTGCCGATTAATAGGGTGAGCGTCTGCAACGACCTAGGATATCCCGGTGTTCAGGATCTCCCTAGAAAGGAGGTGATCCAGCCGCACCTTCCGGTACAGCTACCTTGTTACGACTTCGTCCCAGTCACCAACCCCACCCTCGGCCGCTGCCTCCCTTGCGGGTTAGCTCACGGACTTCAAGTGTTTTCGGCTTCCATGACGTGACGGGCGGTGTGTACAAGGCCCGAGAACGTATTCACCGCAGTATGCTGACCTGCGGTTACTAGCAGCTCCAAGTTCATGCAGGCGAGTTGCGGCCT
>JAPUKM010000157.1 GCA_027295645.1 Chloroflexota bacterium
GGCCGCGCTCATCCAGGTTTGTGGGGGTTCTCCCACAGCGTGTAGAACTCCCCGTCCTTCGGGATCACCGCCTCCCGTCGCTGCACCTCCAACTCCTTCCTGACCTCCAGCCGCTCCAGCTTCTGGAGCCTCTCGAACTGGTCCACCCACCTGGCAATCCTCTCCTGATCGGCCTCGCCGCCGGTGAGTTGACTGAAGATATCGGCCACCTGGTCTGGGGATACGTTCAGGATATCCCCGGACCAGGTCAGGACCGCCACCTGCTCGGGCAGGTTGGTGGGCACCCCGCCGCTGACGGCCTTCACAATAGAGTTCATGGCCCTGTGTCTCAGGATCGTCTCCAGCTGCTGGGGTAAATTGATCAGGTAGGACAGAGGCTCATTCGGCCGGCGCAGCAGATCGCGAAACTCGGCCTCTATATCTGAGTAGAACGGCTCATCCAGCACCTGGTCCGTCGTGAAGCTGCAGAGACTTGGGCCGTCTGGCGTGTCCCTCCTGGCATCGATGACCAGAAACTCGGTCAGATGGGGGAAGATGCAGATGCTGAAATCCGCCCGCTCTTCAAACATGGGCTCGCCCGATGAAGGGGTCAAGGAGGCTCCTTTCAGTCCCAGGCTGGCGTGGGAATAGCAAATCCACTCCTATTGTATCACTGGCGCTGGGCCTGCACAGGGCCGGTTCAGGCCACGCCGCGAATATCCTGGAACTGCTGTTGGAGCCAGTGTAAGAGGTCCTCCCGCTCAATGGCCTCCACCAGGACCGCCTGACGCTTCGCCCGCTCCTCTTCGCTCATGGTGAGCGCCTCGTACAGCGCATCGGTGGTGCCCTCCACGTCGGTGGGCGCTACCGACAGCGCCCCCTCGGCCAGCTGTTGGTAGGCCCCCACCGTCTCCGTGAGCACAAGGACGCCGTTCTTGGCGTTGACCACCGGGCCCTCCTTGGCGATCAGGTTCATTCCATCAATAACGGCGTTGATCAGCAGGACATCGTACTGGCACAGCGCGGCAATGGCTTGCGTATAGTTGTTCTCCAGAAAGAGATGAACGGGTTGCCAGTCGCTTGAACCGTAGTTGCCATTGATGTCGCTGGCCACTTGCTGGATCTCGTCCAGGTAGCGCTGGTACTGTCGAATGTGCGTTCTGGAGGGTACAAGAAAGGCCAGGAAGGTCACCTTCCCGTGAAGCTCGGGGTACCGCTCCAGCAGGTGCTCGTAGGCGCGAAACCCGCGGACGATATTCTTGTTCGGCTCCGCCCGGTCCACCCGCACAATGGTCTTCTCCGCACACAGCGGCATCAGACGTTGTTTATACTCGCTGGCCCGTGGCGAGATGGCGATCCGGCGGATCTCCTCCACATCGATCGATAGGGGATAGGCGTGGGTGGCGGTCTTGTGGCCGTTGAAATTGACCACCCCCCCGGAAAAGTCCACCTCGGCCTTCGGAAGGAACAGACTGCATGTAGCCAGGAAGCTCTGGGCATCCCGTACGGTCTGAAACCCAACAACATCGGCGCTGCACAGGCTCTCACAGATACTCCGGCACATGTGAGAGGGCAACAGTTGCCAGTAGGAGGGGCCGGGCCAGGGGATATGGAGGTAGTGCTGGATGGTAGCCTCTGGCAGCTCCTGGCGGACATAGCCCGGCACCAGGTACAGGTGGTAGTCGTGCACCATAACGTACGGCGGCTCTGAACTCTGCGCGGCCTCTGCCACCACCGCATCGGCGAAGGCGCGATTGACCGTCACATATCCGTTCTCCCAGGCGTCATGAACGGCGTGGTCCACATTGGGTGTGTAGGAGGCGTTCCACATGTGGTGTTGAAGGAACCACAGCAGCGGGTTGCAGAGGATGTTGTAGTATTTGTGGTAGACCCGTCGTGGCGTCGTGACGTACCGGAGCGAGAACCGGTGCCCCGGCAGCGTGGACGGAATGCTGGCGCCCTCGCTGCTCTCCAGGGCTCGCCGGTCGCCCTCGCCCATGGCGCTGGCCACCCAGGTGAAGTCGATGTTCCGAGTGAGTGTGGAGAGGGCCGTGACCAACCCGCCGCTGCCTCGCCTCGCCTGAAGCGGGCCCTCGGACGTGACGTGGTACTCCACCGGCCCGCGGTTGCTGACGACGATGAGCCGCCGTTTGTCCAGCATCTCGGCACATAGCGCGAGGAATTCAGCGCTCCTTGCCTCGTCCGTGGCCGTGCTCATCCCCAGTCCACCCTATCTAGCACGAGACCCGTTCCCCCTGATCTCGTGGACATTCTCATGCCGGAACCCTCGGGGCTCCGGTGAGTCCTTCAGCCTATCCATCTCCAGTCGCCTGCCTCTGGCGCTTGTGCTACGAATCGGCTAACCAATCCATGCCGTGCCGCCGATATTCGGAGCATATAGCCAGGGTATCCTCAAGCGGCCCGACCCTAGCATAGCCTCTGTGCCTTGTCAAGAAATTCTCTTCGGGCCGTCCTCCCTGCTTGTGGCGGCGGGCATGTCACCACAACTCCGGTCACAATAGTCCAAGCCATACCTGGACAAGGATGCTGCTGGCCAGATAGCATGGTAGCCAGCTCAGAGCATGGGGAGGTGCAACGGGATGCCAAAGAAAGAGATAGGATTCAGCATAGACTATGGTCACAGTATGACTGTGATGCCGATGTCCCGGTTTGCTCCCTGGGCTGAAAAACTGGGATACGATGGCATCACCATGGGGGGGTCC
>JAPUKM010000158.1 GCA_027295645.1 Chloroflexota bacterium
CGGTGTCGACGCAGGGGAAACCGGTGACTTACCAGCCTCCCCAGCCGCTCCGCCCAGCCGTCGCGGGCGAGCAGGCTCAGGGCCAGGTCAAACGTCTTTATCCTATCCTCTCCGTACACCTCCATACTATAGGTGTACGAACCCTGAACGGACAGCTCCTTGGACCAGAGCGGTACCAGGTCTATTTTGCTCACGTGGGGCATCCCCAGCATCACTACCTGGCCTTGGGATCGGGTCCATCGCAAGGCATCCTCCACGCCGCTGTGAGAGCCGGAGCACTCGAAGGTTGTGTCGAAGCCACCCAGGATGGCTGGCTTGCCGATGGGCAGCGGATAGAGGGCCGCGCCCGACAGCCCGGCCAGCTGCTCGTACCCGTTCCGTCCTGTAGGCACCACATGGTCTGCGCCCAAATCCTTTGCAAGCCTCTGCTGGTGTGGGTGCCTGGCCATGGCAACAATGGTACATGACGGAGCGAAGCCCCGCAGCGCCGCGATGGTGAGCAGACCAATGGCTCCGCACCCAATGACGAGCACGCGGGTTCCTTCGGCGATCTGTGCTTTGAGAACTCCATGTACCGCGCAACTCAGCGGCTCCGCCAGCACGGCGGCCTGATCGGGCACCTCATCGGGCACATGGTGGAGCTGGCTCTCATGGGCGACCAGCTGTGTGCTCCAGCCTCCGCCGGTGTCGCGGCAGTAGCCCGTCTGAATACCGGGCGAGATGTCTCCTGCCGTCACCCGCTCACAGTTACCGTAATAGCCCTCCGTACAGGGCCGACACATCTCTTGGAGCCCTCTGACCGCACACCCCAGAGCCGGCTCCAGCACCACCCGCTCATCCACCTGGACTGAACTCACCGCCGGTCCCACCTCAGTCACACGCCCTGCCACTTCATGGCCGGGAACAAAGGGTGAGGAGAGGAAGGCGGAGAGATAGATACTGCTCCTGCCTGTTGCGGCCGCCACGTCCGACCCACAGATACCGCTGAGGACGGGCCGAACCCGTACCCAGGAGGGTCCAGGAAGGTTAGGTTCAGGAACCTGTGTCAGCCTCAAAAAAGCACCGGGCCTGGTTACTGTTTTGGAGGACCTCCCGCCCAACAGACGCATCCATACGTACCGTAGGGCGTTCTTCCTGTACTGTAAGGCCAGCATCCTGAAGGAAATATACTCAGCGGCGTGATCAGCTATCTCGACGCGGAGGCCTGTGCCCAGCTACTCCTTGCTACGACACATCGGCAATCAGTATAGAAGGGGTCAGAGAGGACTGTCAATTTGGGAATGCGCCCCGCTTGACCGCTAGCGTAACCCAGTCGCCGTCTATGACCTGCTCCACAACCGTCGCATTCACCCCTGCCAGTGCCTCCTCCACCTCCTGTAGCCGCTCATGGAGAATCCCCGATACCACCAGGCAGCCATCCGGAGTCAGAGTGTCCATCAGTGGTTGAGCCTTGCTCGTGATGACCTGGGCAGTGACGTTGGCTACAGCAAGCTGATAGCCTCCGGACGGAACCAGCGAGTGGGGGAGCGTTCCGTGGATGACCTTTATTTCAGTATCGACGCCGTTCGCTTGAGAGTTGCCGCGGGCGGACTCCACGGCGTCACTATCATTGTCCAGTGCTACCACCGAGCCGGCGCCCAGCTTGACCGCAGCTATAGCGAGGATACCAGAACCGGTACCCAGATCAAGAAGGCTCATGCCGGAAGTTACCCGCTGCTCCAGCTGCTCCAGGCATCTGCGCGTGGTGGGGTGGTGGCCAGTTCCAAAGGCCATCCCGGGGTCTTGCACAACCATGACCTCTCCTGGCCGAAGCACGTACTCCTGCCAGCTTGGCCTGATGACCAGACGCCCTATCCTCAGCAGGCCGTAGTGAGAGCGCCATGCCGTTAGCCACTCCCCTTCCTCCATGGTGCTCTCCTGTAGCTCTCCCAGGGGCGCTAGGAGAGCTACAAGTTTCACTCCGACCTGAATCATCGAACGTCTGCTACGGTAGGTGGCATCCTGTCGAAGGTATGTCCGCACTATCACAAAGTCCGGCGGCCCCAATGTCGCAGGGTCGTTATCCGGATCCCAATCGCCCACCTCTTCGATGGCGACGCCGCCCTCACCGTACCGGCGGAAGATCTCCGAGAGAGGCTCTGCGTACTCTGGCGGCGTGCGAATACTGAGCTCAGACCACTTCACACGGTCCTCCACAACAACAGTGGCTATGAAGAAGCCCTGACCGAGTCAGGGCTTCTTGCGCAATCTCCTGTACCCCTACGGGCTCATGAGGAGCCACTGAAGGTCTCCTTGATGCGGTCAAACCAGTTCGCCTCCCGACCGTTTCTTTCGGGGGGCTCCAGACTCTGCGAAAGCTCTTTAATGAGCCGCTCCTGCTCTGGAGTCAGGGACTTGGGCGTCACCACCCGAATCTTGACCAGGAGGTCTCCTTTATGATTGCTCCGCAGGTGCGGAATCCCCTTCCCCTTGGAGCGAAGGAATGCGCCGTTTTGGACACCCGCAGGTATCTTCAACTCCACCGGCCCCTGGAGCGTTGGAACCTCCACGGAATCTCCCAGAGCGGCTTGGGTGAAGTTTATGGGCAACTCATACAGCAAATTATATCCATCGCGCTCAAAGAACTTGTGGGGCTGCACATACAGAGTGATGTACAAATCGCCGGCTCGGCCGCCGCGTGTTCCAGCCTCTCCTTCGCCAGCAAGCCTGATCTGGGAGTTGTCCTCAACCCCTGGTGGTATGGCAATCTCCAGCTTTCGAGACCGGCGCTGCTGGCCACTGCCCCGGCACACCAGACATGGCTTCGGGATGACCTGGCCCTCACCGCGACACGTCGGGCAGCTCACCACCTGCATAAACTGGCCGAAGAGGCTCTGCTGAGAGCGGCGCACCTGACCCACGCCTTGACAGGTGGAGCACTGCTCCGCAGAGGTCCCTAGCGCCGCGCGACTGCCCTTGCACTGGGGGCAGACCTCGGTACGGGTAATCTCCACCGTCTTTTGCACGCCCAGAGCTGCCTCCTCAAAAGAGATAGCCTGGTCCATCTGAAGGTCTGCGCCTCGACGCGGGCCTGCCTGTGTTCGAGCGCCAAAGCCACCGAAGAAGGCCTCAAAGATGTCTCCGAAGCCACCAAAGGTGTCGAACCCCTCGAATCCCTGACCAACCCCACCATTGCCGCTGATGCCGGCGTGGCCAAACCGATCGTAAGCTGTCCGCTTCTCTGGATCGCTGAGTACCTGATAGGCCTCATTAATCTCCTTGAATTTCTCTTCTGCCCCCGCCTCCTTGTTTCGGTCTGGGTGGTACTCTAACGCCTGACGACGGAAAGCTCTCTTGAGCTCCTCGTCGGAGGCGCCGGAGGAGACCTCAAGGACCTCGTAATAATCACGCTTGTCTGGCATCGTTGTAGCCATTGAAGATCAGATATGAGAACAGTCTATTATACTTTGGAAATGCAATTCAGGGCAACGCAGGTCAAAAGGGGGGTAGTGATTGCAACCGACTAACGTCCTCACTGAGCCGTCAGTTGCGGCGACCGTAGACCTCAAGGACCAGCTCGCTCATCAGCTCAGAAAGGCATCGGACGTGAGAGATAGCGTTGGCATACTCCATGCGCGTTGGCCCAACGATACCGACAACCCCCGACGCCTCGTTGGGGATTCCGTACTGGGCAAACACAACGCTAGACTGTTGGAGAAGATCGGCCTTGTTCTCATCGCCAATGGCGACGCGGACACCACCCCTCTCTGGCATTTCGCTCAGGACGGAACGTAGCAGGCTGCGGTCCTCCAAGAGTTCGGCAAGCTCCCGGGCATGAGAGAACTCCATCTGGCCAGGGCTATGGAACATATGCCTGAGCCCGTCCACGTATGGGTCGGCAAGCCTCGATTCCTCTTCCGTCCTGAAGATCTCCAATGCAGATTGAATCACCGTCTCTTCGAAGGAAGTGAGGGGCACGGTGCGCCTTACCACCTCCCGCCGAGTCAGGCCGCTGAAGTGCGCATTGAGTTTATTGGAGACCTGGGTCAACTCGTCCTGAGTGAAGGGGTTTTCCAGGAGCACAAGCTGCTGCTTCAGCCTCGTCTCCTCCATAACGATCACCAGCATAGCAAGGAAATCCTGAAGGTAAACCAGTTGAAGATACTTCCACCGGGACTCCACGGCCCTGGGTGGTGTAGCCACCGCAATGTTCCGGACCAGTTGGGCCAGTAGCTGGACGGCCAGTCGAGTCCATCCATCAACGTCCGCATGAGCCTGGCGCAACCGCCCTCGGATAGCGTCCTGAAGCTCCTGCGCCGGCTCCAAGTTTTCGTCCAAAGCCTCAACATAGAAACGGTAGGCCTTGTTTGAGGGGAGGCCCCCGGCCGATGTGTGAGGCCGAATAATATATCCCGCTTGCTCAAGCTCTGCGATTTCGCCGCGTACCGTCGCGGGGCTTACAGCCACAGGGAGCTTACCGGCAACGCTCTCAGAGGAGACCGCCACGCCGCCACGGACATACTCATTGACAATGACAGTCAGAATATCTTCTTGTCGCTCGGTTATCGCAGGACTCATCTTGGGACACATTTTAGCACTCCCACCTCAGCGGTGCTAACCCCTTCTCATATCAAAAACGTTATTTTTTCCGATGGGCTGCACATGTCTGGTCATGTCTACGAAGAGGATCTGGGACAGTCTACTGATGTCTGTATCGCCTCCCAAGGGTAACCAGGACACCCGCCGCGACAACCCCACCTACGACTGCGAGCAGAGCAATGAGAAGTACCGAGCGCTGATCTGACGCACCGTCCTGCACTACCACGAGCGACGGGGTAGCCTGTGCAGAAGGCGCAGGCGATGGCTCGGTCTCAGAGATCGAGAAGTGGAGATTGAAGGCGGTCTTGAACTCGGGTGCACCTGAGTTTAGGAAGGTGTCGCTCTCTTGGGCCGTGGCTTCGAGAGTGTGAAAGGTGATCGGCAGGTTGTAGTAGTCGCTGCTATTGGGCTGCACAAGCAGATTCCGGTAGAGGCCATCCTCCTCGACCACGGCACTCGTCTCGTAGTCGCCCACACGGACCACAAGCACCGTCCCGGGTGGTGCTGCCTCTTCGTTTATCCACACCTGACCCCCGTAAAGGATAGGGAAGGGTGGGAATTCCTGGGCTGCAATCCCTCCCCCGCCGGTGAATGACGCCAGACCCACCCAGACCAGGGCGGGAAGCAGTCCCAGAAGCAGTGGACGTGTCGAAATGCCTTGAAGCGGACGCACTAGAGTATTCTCGCAGGGCTCTGAATACAAAGAGGGAGGGCTCTCATGAGCCCTCCCTCTTTACTATCCACTATGGTGGACGTTACGGGACCAGGACCCCATCTTGGCCGGCATAGAGCCAGTACCCGTTACCCACTGTCACTGTGTCAGCGGGGATCTGGTTCGGCAGTACCTTGATCCAGGCATTGCCTGCAGTATTGAACCAGTAGGCCGTGATCCAAGCGGTGCTGCCAAAGTACAGGTCCGCATTGATTGTGGTACCTGGCGCATCACCCGCTACACTGACCACAGGGACCAGGTTCCAGCCGTTCACCACCGGGATGGACGGTGGCACCGTGGCGAAGCCCTGCGCCGGGATGTCTACCTTGATCGGAGCCGACGAGGTAGTCTCCACCCAGTAGGCGTGCTGCGAGTCCATAGATGTCAGCGTTCCTACCAGGTTGCCAGAGGCGTCTCTGGTCGCTACCAGCCACGGACCGCCAGCGGCGATTCCGGCCGGAGTCGGGTCGTAGGTAATGACCGACCGGACCCCATCAGGGAGGCCAATCGAATTGATGTCAGCATTGGCCGCCGCACCAGGCAGGGAAACCAGGTTGTTCCCCGGAACCAGCGCGAGCGACACCAGCGGCCGCGCCGCCACCTTGAAGTCAACGGACTGATCCGCAAGCTCATTACCCGCGGCGTCAGAGGCGGTGACCTTGAAGGTGTACTCACTATCTACCGTCAAGCCACTGGCAGCGTAGATCCACTGCTTGTTGTCGCTGGAGAACACCAGGGACGTCACATCGGCC
>JAPUKM010000159.1 GCA_027295645.1 Chloroflexota bacterium
TCAGCTCCATGGAGCCGGAGTACTACAAATGGAACCAGTGGATCTTCCTGAAAATGTATGAGGCCGGCCTCGCCTACCGGGCCAACGCCCCCGTCAACTGGTGCCCCTCATGCCAGACCGTATTGGCCAATGAGCAGGTTATCGACGGCAAGTGCGAACGGTGCGACACGCCGGTGATACGTCGGGACCTGGAGCAGTGGTTCCTCCGCATCACCAAGTACGCCGACGAGCTGCTGGACTTCTCCGGCCTCATCGACTGGCCGGACAGGATCAAGACACTCCAGACCAACTGGATTGGCCGTAGCGAGGGCGTCGAGATCAACTTCGACATCGCTCACCTGGGCGTCAGCGAGCGGGAGATACGGACATTCACCACCCGTATCGATACCATCTACGGCGTCAGCTTTATGGTACTGGCCCCGGAGCACCCGCTGGTGGAGCAGATCACCACTCCGGAGCGCACAGACGCGGTCACCGCCTACGTGGAAGCCGCCCGGCGTCAGACAGAGGTGGACCGCCTCTCCACAGAGCGAGAGAAGACCGGGGAGTTCACCGGCGCCTACGCCGTCAACAGGCTCAACGACCAGCAGGTCCCCATCTTCGTCGCCGACTACGTGCTTATGAGCTACGGCACCGGCGCCGTGATGGCGGTGCCCGCCCACGACGAGCGCGACTTCGCCTTCGCCCACAAGCACAACCTCCCGATTCCCGTCGTCGTGGCGCCGCCCGGCTGGGACGGCGGGGAGCTGTCGGAGGCCTACGCGGGTGACGGGACGCAGGTCAACTCAGGCCCCTTCGACGGCCTCACCACCGAGCGGGGCAAGGAGGCCATCGCCGATCATATCGAGCAGCGGGGATGGGGGCATCGCACCGTCTCCTATCGTATGCGGGACTGGCTCATCTCCCGCCAGCGCTACTGGGGTACGCCCATTCCCATGCTCTACTGCGTCCGATGCGGCATCGTGCCGGTGCCGGAGAGTGACCTGCCCGTGCTGCTGCCCAGCGACGCGGAGTTCAAGCCCACCGGCGAGTCTCCCCTGAAGTACCATAAGGGCTTCTACTCCACCACCTGCCCTCAGTGTGGAGCATCCGCCCACCGCGAGACCGACACCATGGACACCTTCGTCGACTCCTCCTGGTACTTCCTGCGCTACACCAACCCCCGCTACGCCGACGGCCCCTTCGACCCGGAGGCCGTCCGAAAGTGGTGCCCCGTGGACCAGTACACCGGCGGCGCGGAGCACGCCGTGATGCACCTGCTCTACGCCCGCTTCTTCATCAAGGCCCTGCGTGACGTGGGCCTTCTCGATTTCGGGGAGCCGTTCCTCCGTCTCTACAACCAGGGCACCATCATTGCCGAGCACCGGAAGATGAGCAAGTCGCGGGGCAACGTGGTTGCCCCCGATCCATACGTCGCGGCCCTGGGCGCCGATGTGGTGCGCATCTACCTGATGTTCCTTGGCCCCTGGAGCCAGGGAGGCGACTGGTCCCACACCGGCATCAACGGCATGGCGCGGTGGGTCAACCGCATATGGGACCTCGCCCAGCATAACGCCTCGGAGCTGGATGCCGCCCCTTCCGACGAGCGGGCGGTACGGGACCTGGTCCGCAAGACCCACAAGACCATCAGGAAGGTCACCGAGGATATCGACCGGTTCCACTTCAACACCGCCCTCGCGGCCCTGATGGAACTGAGCAATACCCTGGGCGCCTGCTGGGAGGCTAGGAGCGTGGACGCCGCCACCTGGGACCACGCTATCGATGCCCTGCTGGTCCTCCTGGCCCCCTGTGCTCCCCACATAACCGAGGAGCTGTGGGAGCGGAGGGGAAGGCCCTATTCCATTCACAACCAGCAGCTTCCCGCGTGGGACCCGGAGCTGGCCGCCGACGAGGAGATCACCCTCGTCGTGCAGGTCAACGGTAAGGTGCGCGACAAGCTCACCGTGCCCGTGGATATCGCCGAGGAGGAGGCTAAGGAGCGTGCCATCGCCAGCCCCCGCATACAGGCTTACCTGGACGGCAAAGAGGTGAAGCAGATGGTGTACGTGCCCGGGCGGCTGGTCAACGTGGTGGTGGGGTAAGGAGAAAAGAGCGGTATCGTCGCGCCTCAGCTTAGGCAGAGGCGGAAGGCTTCAGGGCCACGCAGACTATCTTGTCCTGCTCGTGAGAGGCCTCCCCCGCCTCCAAAGCCGTTCGAATCGGAGACTCCACGCCGGTCTCTTTTGACGTCTCCTCCTCCCACGCCTCGGCCACCTCAGACATTTCGGAGAGAAAGTCCACCAGCGCGACTGGGTTCCGGATGCTGATCTTGATCACCGTACCCTTCGGAGTGCCTGTGAGGTATACCACCTCTGCTCCCAGGCTCTGCTTGAGCTTCTGGCAGAGCCAGAGTGCCTGAGCCGAGGTGTTGAGGGGGTGCAGGAGTAGCTCAGCGGTGACCGCGGTATTCCCAGTCTCCTGCTGGCCCGCATCCTGCGCTACGTCGCTCTCATGGTCGAGGCCGGCCTGGTCGTTATCCATAATCACAGTTCGTTGAGCATATGCCTGCTGCGTGGAGAGCATGGCTTCCTGCTTGCCTGTGGTCCCTTGCGGCTTGTCCTGTTACCAGGATACTCCGGGCAGGTTGAAGGCCACATCCTGCATCCTGGTGACTTGGGGGTGCTCTCGGGACATGCAGAGGGTAGCCCTAATCCGGAAAACTCCTTGACTTGGGACGGTCGGTGTGGCACTGTACGCACGGGGCGGTTGCCCCGTTGTCTTTGACACAGGTAGCTACTTGGACACCAACACCGAAACCGCTCCTCATCCGTCGCGGCGACGCCTTACTCTCCTCCACACCTCCGACCTGCACCTCGGCTCCGACTCCTTCGCCGACTCTGCCTTCAGGGGGTTTGAGCTGGTCTTGGAGACGGCCACCGCCATGCGGGTGGATGGCATGCTCATCGTCGGCGATATATTTGACTCCTCTCGATCGCCTCTGGACACCGTGGCCCGCGCCTTTCGACGGCTGGGAGAGCTGGACTGCCCCGTCTTTCTCCTACCCGGTAACCACGATACTCTGCTCACCGGCACCTATGGGACCGTACACGGTGTGCCTGCTCCGCCACCCAATGCCCATCTGCTCCGGGAGGCCGATGGGGAGATGGCCGTCTCTGAGGAGTTGGGACTCTCCGTTTGGGGCAGGCCGGTGTATAACCACGACCCCTCCTTCCGACCCCTTGAGGGTGTGCGGCCCCGTCCGTCCGGCGGTTGGTACATTGTCATGGCTCATGGCCTGGTCATGGATGACCATGTCGGCTCGTTCCGCTCATCGCCCATCACACATGAGGAACTCCATCAGGTCGACTGTGACTACGTCGCACTGGGTCACGTCCACGTTTTCCGCGACGTCACCCATGGCGGTCCCTCTGCCTTTTACAGTGGCGCGCCGTCGGGGAGCCACTACGCCACCACAGCCCTCGTAACCCTTGACCCCGCAAGCGGCGTCACCGTGGAGCGCATCGCCCTGGCCTGACCCCAGCGCAACAACCTCTTCCTTCCTTCCCTTTTGATCGCTCGATGGCCTACAATACGCCCTCTCAGGCGGCTCCCTCGATTCGCATGCCTGAAGAAGGAGTGTCTTTGTGGACACCATTGGCGATCGCTACCACCGGCTCCATCCCGGCTCCCTCAGCCGCTACCAACAGGCCCAGCGCCTGCTCCCTGATGGCGTGACCCATGACACCCGCTGGATGACGCCCTTCCCCATCTACGTCACCCACGCTCAGGGGCCCCGGAAGTGGGATGTGGATGGAAACGAGTACGTCGACTACGTGATGGGGCACGGGGCGTTGCTGCTGGGCCACTCCCACCCGGATATAGTGGAGGCGGTGACCGATCAGGTCGCCAAGGGGACCCACGTAGGGGCCTCCCATGACCTTGAGATCCAATGGGCGCAGAGAGTGGTAGACCTCATACCCTCTGCTCAGAAGGTCAGATTCACCAGCTCTGGCACAGAGGCCACATTGATGGCGCTCCGCCTGGCCCGGGCCTACACCGGCAAGGACAAGGTCATTAAATTCATGAACCACTTCCACGGCTGGCACGACTACGTGCTGGCAGGGGGTGGTGGCTCACTGGCAGGGGTCCCGGACGCTACCCTCAGCACCATGGTCGTCCTTGAGCCCAACGATATCTCACTGGTCGAGCAGACCCTCTCCGGCGACGACAACGTAGCGGCCGTTATCCTGGAGCCAACCGGTGCCCATATGGGCGTGGAGCCGGTGCCTCCCTCTTTCCTCGACGAGCTTCGTGAGACCACCCGCCAGCATGGCGTACTCCTCATCTTTGACGAGGTGGTGACGGGATTCCGGACATCGCCCGGTGGCGCTCAGGCTCGCTATGGCGTCACCCCGGATTTGACCACCCTGGCCAAGATTCTGGGTGGCGGTCTGCCCGGTGGAGCGGTGGCTGGCAGAGCGGAGATGCTGGACCTGATCCAGCACCGCGGCGACCCCGCCTGGGATGCCGACGAGAGGGTTCGACATCCGGGTACTTTTAACGCCAACCCCGTCTCGGCGGCGGCTGGCTCCAAAGCGCTTGAGTTGGTGGCGACCACCAACGCCAACGCCCGCGCTGACGCCATGGCCCAGCGCCTGAAGGATGGCTTCAACCGTACGTTGAGGCGGATGGAGGTTCCGGGGTGTGCCAGCGGTGTGGCCTCCATCGTAGGTGTGATTTTGGGCGTTCCGCATGAATGCGATGGCGAGATATGCGGCCTGAGCCTGGATCAGATACGACAGGCCATGCCTCCGCAGCGCGCTGCCGCACTGAAGCGCAGCATGCTCAACGCCGGCATCGACACCATGGGCGGTTCCAGATTTCTCCTCTCTGCCACACACGATGAGCGGGAGATCGACCGGACGGTCAACGCCTTTGAGGAGGCGTTGACCGTTATGCGGTCCGAGGCGTTCATCTAGCTTGGGACTGATAGCTTTTCCCAGCCGTCCGGAGAGGATGTAAGGGTATGCGGAGCGGGTTCTGTGTTGGTATACTCGTATATCTGACTTGCAGGGGTGCATGCCGTGGAGGCGTGAGCACCCGATCAACTTGAAGTAGAAGCAGAACGTTGAACTGTCCCACCTGCAATACCGAGAACCCCGGCGACGCTCTCGTCTGCTCCAACTGCGGTGCCGACCTGCCCGCCACAAGCGACCCGGTGACCGATGCCGGCCCACCGATCGAAGGGCAGGTAATACCACCCTCGGTAACCCCGCCCTTGGCCCTTCAGCGTTCAGAGTTCCCGGGCTTTCAGGTCCGGCTAGCCGCGTTCATGATCGATTTCCTCCTTGTATATACGGCCATATTCCTGTTGAGCCATCTTCTGAATATATTGGCAGCGGTTGTATGGCCGGCATACTTCGCTATATTGACGATCATGTACGGTCAAACCCCGGGGAAGAGGGCTTTGAACATCGGGGTTGTCGACCATGATGGAAATCTGCCTCGTCCGAGACACGTGATGTATCGAGAGCTATACAGGTTTGCCGTAGTATTCTTTGCGGTTCTGGTGGAGGGGCCCGTAGCCGTTACCTTTATAGCCGTTGCCCTACTGCTGATGGGGCACATGGCT
>JAPUKM010000016.1 GCA_027295645.1 Chloroflexota bacterium
GGGCACCGCGGCGAAGCCGTTCGTGGCCGCCGCCTTGTCGACGACACCGAGGAGCTGCCGCGCACTGTAGCTCATGGGCTTCTCCATTACGAACGGGATCCCGTTGTCCAGCAGATAGTGGGCTGTATCCGCCATGGTGTCGTGTCTTCCCAACGCCAGCACAAAGTCGGGTTCGACCTCTCCCAGCATCTGCCTGTAATCGGCAAATGTGGGAATGCCGCCCCCGATCTCATTTGCCCGATGCGTCGCAATCTCGTGGTTGTCGTCCTGGATCCCCACAATATGAACGTCAGGCATGTCAGCCAGGTGGCGGAGGTACGCGGAGTCATAAAGCGAGTGCCAGTGGGTCATCCCGATAGCTGCAACGCGAATTGGCACGGCAGACTCCTCTCCGGATCTGAGCTACATCGGGAAATATAGTGCAACCGCGGCTCCCAGGCAAGGAAATCCCCCAAGGTTGCACTACTGCTTGGGGCGCTCCAATAAACGGTGCAACTGCGCCAGGTGCTGCTGACCGGCGTCAGACGGTGGCCCAGTCCGCGACGGTTCCCAGATCTTCATGGAGGTCGCGGAGGGTTGCTGCGCGGCTTCGCCCGGACCGCCGCTCGTGGGCCGGACGAATAACTCCGCTGTCGACGCTATCGGCGACCTATCACCAGTCGGCTACGCTCCCGTCTTCGTGGAACCATTCGTCTCCGCCCAACTCGGGCTCGTTGGAGTCGATGGTTCGGCAGGCGGCATCCTCGTCAATCTCGATTCCCAGGCCGGGCTTGCTTGGGAGGTCTATATACCCGTCGTTGACTGTCCAGTCTTCCTGCAGCAGGCCGTTGCCGAGGCCGGCGTCCACTTGCTCCTGCATAAAGAAGTTGGGTATGCAGGCGTCGACCTGCATGCAAGACGAGAACGCAACAGGTCCGATGGCGCAGTGCGGCGCGGTATGTACGTAGTAGACCTCCGCCATATTCGCGATCTTCTTCAGCTCGGTTATCCCTCCGCAGTGAGACACATCGGGCTGGATTATGGCGACGGCGTGCGACTCGAAGATTTCCCGAAACTCCCAGCGGCTGAGCAGGCGCTCCCCGGTGGCAATGGGGAAAGGCACCGCACGAGACACTACCGCCAGGGCGTCCTTGTTTTCTTGCGGTATCGGCTCTTCCACAAATCCGGGGCGCATTCCCTTGAGCTCCGTACAGACCTCGATTGCGAGCGCGGGCGTCATCTTCGCGTGGAAATCGAAGAACAGCTCGACGTCGTCGCCGACCCAATCGCGCATCATATAGGCGGCCTTGATAAACTCATCTATTCTGGACGGCGACTCGTGAGCGCGCCATTTCCCGGCGGGGCCTGCCTTGAAGGCCGTGTAGCCTCCCCTTTTCTGAAGCCACTCAAGGCGTTCACGGGACTTTTCGAGACCCTCGGCGCTAAGGTCTCGAATGCCCCAGTGAGCGTAGACACGAATCTTGTCCCGTGTGCTGCCGCCCATCAGCTTGTAAGCGGGCACTTCATAGAACTTTCCAGCGATGTCCCACAGAGCCTGGTCTATGCCGGCCAGAGCCGACATAAGAACGCTGCCGCCTCTGAAGAAGGCGGAGCGGTAGATGTGCTGCCAGTGGTGCTCGATCCGCAGAGGGTCATTACCCAGCAGATAGTCGGAAAGCTCCTCAACCGCTGCCCAGGTGCTCTTGGGTTTGCCCTCCAGTGTGGTCTCGCCCCAGCCTACCAGACCATTGTCCGTTGTGATTCTCACCAGTCTGGTGCGATGCTTCGGACGAAACTGGTCGATCTTGACGATTTTCAAGTGATGAACCCCCTTTGGAGCCTGTGGCTACGGAATCCCGGCTGACCTCATCCGCGCCTCGCCGAGGACCTCCGCTGCCGTTGGGTTGGACACGGGCCAGAATCCGGCCCGCAGTTCGTTCCGCAGGTACAACGACGCGAAAGGGCAGAGTAGGTCGCCTTCGGCTATGTGAGCCAGAGTTAGGCACGCGGGAACAGGCAGCATGGCCTGCAGGGTCAACATAGACTCGTCGTCTTGGGGCTGATACTCCGAAAGGACCGCTCCCGCGGCGGCTGCGTGGGCTCCGGCAGCGTCGAGATCGACGGCCCCGATGTCCGGATGAGCACCATCTGCTGACCGCCAGGACCAGCCGGGCAGGTCGGCCGGACGTATGCGTCTCCGTCTGGAACGACAACCCTGGTCCGCCGCCGGGCGCGCCGAGCTTCAGCCAGTCGGGCTCGTCCTGCTCTACCGTCCATCCAAGAACACGACAGTAGAACGCTGCCTCAGATAGCTCCAAAGCGCGCATTGAAGGAGCTAACGGTCCTCCAAGATGGCTGGCCCGCGACTCCGGCTTGGCGAAACGGACTCGTAACCGTGCGCTACCTGGAACAGGAGCTTCTCCTCGAAGGGGCGCCCGATGAGCTGCAGGCCGATCGGAAGGCCCGCCTGTGTGAAACCGCAAGGAACGGAAATCGCCGGCAGCCCCGTGGCATTGCTTGGGCTGGTGCACCTCGAGGTCATGCCTGCCCCGGGCCCCCTGACGGGATACTCCTTACCCCCCAGAGCGACGGTCTCCGAGTCGATGCGCCAGGCCGCCACCGGCCCGGTTGGAGTCACCAGAAAGTCGACGTCTTGAAGAACCCGGGCGTACTCCTCCTTTATGATGCGCTGTACTTTCAAGGCCTTCGAGTAGTCTCGGCCCAGCACGAACTGACCGGCCAGCGTGCGATACAAGACAGTGGGCCCGTAGTCTTGCCGATTCCCTTCAAGGTAAGGCTCATGGGTTACGACACTGTCGGCCAGGCCGGCTATGCGCAGCGCTCCAGCGTATTTCATAGTTGGCAAAGATACCTCT
>JAPUKM010000160.1 GCA_027295645.1 Chloroflexota bacterium
GTGTGGTGAAGGTGGGTTTCGCTGCCGAAAGCCAGAATCTCCTGGAGAACGCGAGGAAGAAGCTGTTCAGCAAGGGGTTAGCGCTCATTGCGGCCAACGACATCACCGCAACGGACAGTGGCTTCGCGACGGACGCCAACAAGGTGACCATCCTGGACAGAGAAGGCGACTGCGAGGAGCTGCCCCTTATGAGCAAGTACGAGGTGGGGCACCGGATCCTGGACCGTGTGGCTGCCCTCCTGAACGGGAAGAGTTAATCGGGGGCCGGGTCGTCGTCGGCGTGGCCGGCGGGCTCCACAGCCGTGCCGTCGATGCGTTGCGGCCCACCAGCGGTTCGACCGGCCAGCATCCGCGCCATCACCACTGATAAGGCCAGCAGCCCGAACGCCTGGACGGGAAAAACCCATCTCAGTCCCGCGGTAGCGCCGATAGCGCCCCCAACGAGTGGGCCGATGCTGAAGGCGGATACCTGTACGGCCTGTAATCCACCGAAGGCAACTCCCTGCTCCTCGCCGGAGACCGCCAGCGCCACCAACCCTCCGGTCATCGCAATCATCGATCCCTGGAAGGCTCCGCCAAGGCCCAGGAACAGATAGAACAGCCCGACCGAATTCGCAACGGCCAACGGGGCGAACGACAGGGCAGCTCCGACGACAGCCATCCTCAGAATACGCATGGGGGCCACCCTTCCGCTCAGCAAGCCCGCCAGGTAGGAGCCCACCCCTCCCGTCAGCCCCATTATGCCAAAGGCGACGCCGGTGACGGAGCCACCGCCCAGGGGTGAGAGGTCATCCAGGACCAGCGGCAACACGGTGAAGGTCATGATCGGCAGGACCTGGACGGAAAAGACGACCGTTAGGACGGGCTTCAGCTCTCGTGAGGTGAGGAGTCGGAGCAGGTTCGCATAGGCCCGACGCTGGAAGATGGAGACGCTCCGGGATGGACGGTGAAACTCTTCACGGGCAAGCAGCAGCGCGATGACTCCCCCCACGCCCAGCAACGTTCCGGTGGCCAGGAAGGTGCCCTTGAGGCCCCAGCTATCGGCGACCAAGCCGCCGAGCAAGGGACCTATGGTGTTGCCGGCGAAGAAGGAGGTCTGCAGAATGCCGATGGCGAATGGTATGCGCTCCCTGGGCGTGGTTGAGGCGATCAACGCCATGGCCGGGCCCATGGAGCCGGTGCTCAAGCCCGTCAGGAATCGCAGGATGATCAGGTGGTGGAGTTTTGTCGAAAACGCCGAGAGGAGCATGAAGGCTCCGCCACCAAACATGGCCCTTACGACGTTTCTCTTGCGTCCGTACCGGTCCGCCGCCAGACCCCAGACGGGGCCGGAGACGACCATGCCCACGCCCATGGACACCTGGATGATGCCGGACCACAGGGCCGCCTGGCCTCCCTGTGCCAGGCCCATATCCTGGAGGAACAGCGGCATGAAGGGGAAGGAGAAGGTGAACCCTGTGGCAACACAGGCCTGGGACAGCCATAGCACCGCCAGGTTCCGCTTCCAGGAGATGGGGCGCTGCTGTGCTTGTTGCATGGGTGTGGGTGGTGCTATCGGCGCGTACGGAGGTCAGCCCAGGTCATCATCTCTCTGACGCGAGTTTCTTCCTCTGCGCACTATTCTCAACGGGTGAGCCACCAGGCGGAATGGCCTGCCTACTGCGGCAGTAAGAGACCTTATCTGCCGCTTCAACGCATTCAGTGCCCGGCGAAGCCACTTCCAAATCGCTCTGAAAGGATTCCCCCTTCGCCCTCCAGCTTCAATTTGATCTACGTTCAAGTGGTCGTGTTGTTGGGTAGCCGGACGGCTCCATCGCCAACCGGCCAGGCCCCAGAACGCGCCAATGAACGCTCCGAGCAACCCGCCCGCTGCCCACCAGGGCATTTCAAGATATTCAGCGAGCACCCAAACGCCCAGGGAGCCAACAAGAGCTCCAATCCAGGACACCACAACGATCCGTTGAACTCTTTTCAGAATGCCGTTCATCTCTCGGATTATACACGGCTCCCGTTGACCCTACTCTTCGTCATGCTACAATGACGTAGCTTGCCGACAGACGCACCACCGCATTATGGCTTCCGCTCAACCCAAACAGGACTTCCCCAAGGCCTACGTCCCTTCCACCGTCGAGGAGCGGATATACAAGCTCTGGATGGAGCGGGGCTACTTCACCCCCCAGATCGATCCGGACCGGAAGCCCTTCGTCATCATCATGCCGCCGCCCAACGTGACCGGCGAGCTCCACCTGGGCCACGCCCTCGTCGCCGCCCTTCAGGACGCCCTCGCCCGGTGGCACCGGATGCTGGGCGAGCCGGTCCTCTGGCTGCCGGGCACCGACCACGCCGGTATCGCCACCCAGGTGGTGGTGGAGCGGGAGCTGGAGCGGGAGGGCCTGACCCGCCATGATCTGGGGCGCGAGCAGTTTGTGGAGCGGGTGTGGGAGTGGGTGCGCAAGTACGGCGGCGTCATCACGGGCCAGCAGCAGCGCCTGGGCGCCTCCTGCGACTGGACCCGGGAGCGGTTCACCCTGGACCCCGGCCCCGGCGCGGCGGTCCGTACGACCTTCGTGAGCATGTACAACAGGGGCCTGATCTACCGTGGCAACCGTATCATCAACTGGTGCCCACGGTGCGCCACCGCCCTGTCCGACCTTGAAGTAGTGCACACAGAGGAGCAGGGCAAGCTCTACTACATCCGCTACCTCTATGAGAAGGGCGACGGCTCCGTGACCGTGGCCACCACCCGACCTGAGACGCTGCTGGGCGATACAGCGGTGGCCGTGAACCCCAAGGACAAGCGGTACAAACGGCTGGCTGCGGGCCAGCGGCTGGTCCTGCCCGTCCTGGGCCGCCTGCTGCCGGTCGTCGCCGACGAGGCGGTGGACGCCGCCTTCGGCACCGGCGCGCTCAAGGTGACGCCGGGACACGATCCCACCGACTTCGAGATAGGCCAGCGCCACGGCCTGGACACCGTGAACGTCATGAACCTGGACGGAACGCTCAACGAGGAGGCGGGGCCGTACCAGGGCTACGACAGGTACAGGGCCCGCGAGGCCATTGTGGAGCAGCTAGACCGGGAGGGGCTTCTGGAACGGGTGGAGCCGTACGGCATGTCGATCGGCCACTGCAGCCGCTGCGATACGGTGGTCGAGCCGCTGGTCAGCGAGCAGTGGTTCGTGCGGATGTCGCCGTCGGAGCCGCCGGCCAAGCCGGCCATCGACGCCGTGAAGGAGGGCCGTCTACGCATCGTCCCCGAGCGGTTCACCAAGGTCTACCTGAACTGGATGGAGAACATCCGCGACTGGTGCATCAGCAGACAGCTCTGGTGGGGCCACCGCATCCCCGTGTGGTACTGCGACGAGTGCGGCGGCGAGACGGTGACCGTGGTTGACCCCAACGCCTGTAGCCAGTGTGGCAGCGCCGGCATCACCCAGGACCCGGACGTCCTGGACACCTGGTTCAGCTCCGCCCTGTGGCCCCACTCCACGCTTGGCTGGCCGGAGGAGACCGACGACCTGAGCTACTTCTACCCCGGTACGGTCATGGAGACGGGGTACGACATCCTCTTCTTCTGGGTGGCCCGGATGATCATGATGGGCCTTCAGAACACGGGGGAGGTGCCCTTCCATACGGTCTACCTGCACGGCCTCATTCGGGACGTGCAGGGCGTCAAGATGAGCAAGAGCCGTGGCAACGTGATCGACCCGCTGCAGACGGTGGACCTCTACGGCGCCGATGCCCTCCGCTTCGCGATCACCACCGGCACCACGCCGGGCAACGACAGCCGCCTGGGCGAGGCGAAGCTGGAGGCCGCCCGCAACTTCGCCAACAAGCTGTGGAACGCCGGCCGCTTCGTGATCGCCTCCCTGGAGGACGCCAAAGGACTGGACGGGTGGTCCAACCTGACGCCACCTGAGCATAGGGAAGACCGCTGGATACTCATCCGGTACAACAGGCTGATCGAGCGGGTGAACCAGTTTTTTGCGGAGTTCCAGCTTGGTGAGGCCGAGCGGGAGCTGTACGAGTTCCTCTGGAACGAGTTCTGCGACTGGTATATCGAGATGGCGAAGGTGAGGCTGCGCGGCGGCGACGTCAACGCCCGCCGCGTGCTGGCCCACGTGCTGGAGGGCACGCTCCGCCTGCTGCACCCGTTCATGCCGTTCATCACGGAGGAGCTGTGGCAACGGCTGACCGCTGTGCTGCCACGGGAGGGCTCCCTACCCGACTCGATCATGATCGCCCCCTACCCGCAACAAAATCCAGACCTGCTAGACGAGGAGGCAGAAACGGATATTGAGCTGGTCACAAACATCGTACGGGCCATCAGAAACGTGCGGGCGGAGTTCCGCATCGAGCCAACGAAGCGGCTGGAGGCGCGCATCGAGTCTCCCGCCACGGACGGCATCGTCGAGGGGGAGCGAGAGGCCATCGAGACGCTGGCTCGCATACATTTGCTGAAGAAATCCACCGACAACTCCTCTTCAATGGTGACGTTGGTTGTGGGAACCGCCACGGTCTCCCTGGATGTGGGCGACGCAGTGGACCTGGACACGGAGCGCCGGCGGCTCCAGGGCGAAGTGCGGGAGGCCGACCAGCACATCCGCCGCCTCACCGATCACCTGGCGGACGAGCAGTTCACCGGCAAGGCCCCCGAGGAGGTGGTGGAGCGAGAGAGCCAGCGCCTCTCATCGTTGAAGGAGCGGCAGGGCAGAATCCAGGAGCTGCTGAGCCAGCTCGGCGACGGATAGCCCTACGAACAGGACAGCCATGGTCCACCTGATTATCAAACGACCGGGACAGCCGGAACAGAGGGAGGCGGTTCCGGAGGGCGAGGTCACCATCGGGCGCGCCGAGGGCAACACCATCGTCATCGACGACTCGCGCATCTCCCGCGAGCACGCCATCCTCACTCCAGACGCGTCCGGCCACCGGATACGGGACCTGGGGAGCAGGAACGGCACCCGCGTGAACGGCAAGCAGCCGACGGCGGAGGGGCAGCTCCTCAGGAATGGCGACCATATCGCCCTGGGAAGAAGCCAGGTGCTCCTCTCCTACTACACAGAGGATGTGACCGTGACGGCGGCGGACACCAGCAGCCGTTGGGGCATTCCACTGGGGTGGCAGATGCAGCTACCCAGCGCCCGCTGGCGCTTCCTGGACTGGCTCCGGGTGGTGGGCATCGTCCTTGCGGTGATCAGCGGATCGCTGGGCATCATCTTCTGGCTGACGCGCATCATCGGCGACTGAGGTGTAGCCCTTCATCACCGACATGGGGCCAGGGTGACAACTCACGCGACTACTCGTAGCGCAGCGCCTCGGCGGGGTATATGCGCGAGGCCTGGCGGGCGGGCAGGTAGGTGGCCAGCAGCGAGAATACGTAGGTCACCGCAACGATAACGCCGATCTGGAACCACGGCACAACCCACCGCAGGTTCTCCTCGGCCTCCTCGGCGCGGATGTCCCGGATGGCGGTGTAGGAGAGGATCAGGCCCAGGACCACGCCGATGGC
>JAPUKM010000161.1 GCA_027295645.1 Chloroflexota bacterium
TTTACGAGTCCGCCGAGCAGGGGCTGCCGGAGCCTCAGCAGCGGGTGCTGCCGTTGCCGCGGCTTTACGAGTCCGCCGCGCAGGGGCTGCCACAGCCTCAGCAGCGGGCGCTGCTGCAACCACTGCCTCCTGCAACGAGGCCTCTACCAACCGAGGTCGGGCGGCTGGCCTTCGACGGGTCTCCTCCAACGGGACGCCGGCGAGAATTGCCGCCTTGCGCTTATTCTCATATTTAATCCGCTTTAGGCGATGCTTCAGCATCGCCACACGCTTACGCTTGTTCATCCCACCCCCACTGTTTCTTGCCCTGAAGATCTAACGATCCCCAGATTACGGATCGTCCCCGTAGCTTGTCGGGAAGTTGCTCTCGATCCAGGCTGGCGTTCCCTCCTCAATGTTATACAACCGTTCTGTCGACACGCCCATTGCAGCCGCCATCTCGCACGCCAGGGCGCTACGCACACCGACGGCGCAGATGAAGAGCAGATCCTTGTCCTGGGGCAACTCATCAACCCTGTTCATCACGTCGTCGACCTGGATGTGAATCGCCCCGCTGACGTGCCCCGCTACCCACTCGTCGGGGTTCCGCACGTCGACGACGACGGCGTTGCCCCCGTCAAGCAACTCCTTGGCCCGTTCCACCGTGATCCGGCTGAACGGCTCCCCTGTCCCGCTAGATTGACCTGCCATGACCTTTCCCACCTCCAACTGAACGTATTCGATCGCGTTCTTACGCTTCAACGTATTTGCCGACCAGAGGAGCCAGCAGCTCTCGGGTCTCTTGAGGAATGCTGTCCCTGGCCGTGATAATGGCGCTCTCCAGCGCCGAGCCGCACGTGCAGGCACGCTCCCCTGCCAGGTGCGGCATGATCCGTTGCAAGATGTTTTTGGATCTCGCCACGTTTCTCAGCAGGTTGGCCACCACCATCTCCACCGTCACCGCCTCCTCCGTCTCATGCCAGCAGTCGTAGTCGGTGGCGCAGGCGAGGGTCGCATAGCACATCTCCGCCTCGCGAGCCAGCTTGGCCTCGGGCAGAGCGGTCATACCGATGATACTGGCCCCCCAGGAACGGTACAGGAACGATTCGGCACGGGTGGAGAAGGCAGGGCCCTCCATCACCACGTAGGTGCCGCCCTGGTGCACCGTGGCCCCCTCCTCGGTGGCGGCATGGGCCAGGATAGTGCTGAGGTCTGGACAGAAGGGATCGGCAAAGCCCACGTGAGCCACGAGGCCGGAATCGAAGAAGGTCGATGTGCGCTGGCGGGTCCGGTCGATGAGCTGGTCCGGCACCACCAGGTCCAGGGGACGGACCTCCTCCTTCAAGCTGCCAACCGCGCTGATGGAGATCACACGCTCCACACCCAGCAGTTTCAGGGCGAAGATGTTGGCACGCACGGGGATGCTTGTGGGGTTGAGACGGTGGCCGCGCCCGTGGCGAGGAAGGAAGGCCACCCGGGTCCCCGCAAGGGTGCCGACGACGATGGTATCGCTTGGCTCGCCGAAGGGGGTGTCCGGCTTGACCTCCTGAATATCGGCCAGGCCCTCAAAATCGTAGAGGCCGCTGCCACCGATGACGGCCACCTTCGCTTCAGCCACGACGACCCCCCGTGACCTCCCGGGCCTGCCCGGCTGACTGCGTTTCCCCCGCCTCCACCAGGCGGCGCAGCGATTCTCCGTACGGTTGCCTGGCCACACCCCGCTCGGTGATGATGGCGGTGACGTACCGGTTGGGAGTCACATCAAACGCCGGATTGTACACACCCACGCCCTCCGGCGCGGTGGGCACCTGCGCCCAGCTGCGTATCTCTTCGCCCGACCGCTCCTCAATGGGAATGTCCCCCCCGGAGGCGACGGAGAGGTCAAGGGTGCTGACCGGGGCCGCCACGTAGAAGGGAACGTTGTGCTCCCGCGCCAGGATGGACAGGGAATAGGTGCCTATCTTGTTGGCTACGTCCCCGTTGGCGGCGATACGGTCGGCTCCAACGACGACGCACCCCACCGATCCAGCAGCCATCACGCTTCCGGCCGCCGAATCCACGATAAGCTCCGTGGGGATGCCCATCTGAACAAGCTCCCATGCGGTGAGCCGGGCCCCCTGGAGAATGGGTCTGGTCTCGGTCGCGTAGACATGCATCCGCGCACCCTGCTCCCAGGCGGCGCGGATCACGCCCAGGGCCGTTCCGTAGCCGCCGGTGGCCAGGGCGCCGGCATTGCAGTGGGTGAGGACCGACCCCTCTTTGGGTAGAAGCTCCGCACCCAGCATGCCTATCCTGCGGTTGGCCTCTATGTCCTCACGGTGGATACGCACGGCCTCATCAACGAGACGCTGCCGGATGAGGTCGCTGGAAGGGCACTCGCTGGCCACCGCCAGCATACGCTCGACGGCCCACCGGAGGTTGACCGCGGTGGGGCGGGCGTGAGCTATCTCTTCGGCTATGTCCGTCAGTCGTGCGCGGAAGGAGGTGACATCGCCAGCCTCTATCTCCGTGGCGGCCAGAGCTACCGCATAGGCCCCTGCGATGCCGATGGCCGGGGCACCCCTGACCTGCATGCTCTTGATAGCGTGGACCACGGTGCCCCAGTCGCGGGCCTCAATGAAGAGCTGCTGGTGGGGCAGCCTGGTCTGGTCGAGGATGCGCAGTGCGTCCCCCGCCCACTCCAGCGGTACGATCTCTTTAGATGCAGATGTTTCTTGGGTCATCCTTACAGCAAGGCCGCTCCTGCGGAGGGGCGGCGATGAGTTGGGGGCAAAAAAATACTTCTCCGATGAGAGAAGCCTTTCACAGCCTCCACTCTCATCTCTCAAGCTCATGGAGCTCGACGGACTTGGCACCTTGTCGACCGGAGCCGACCGGTTGCCGGGCTTCTCAGGGCCGGTCCCTCTGCCACTCTTGATAAGAGCAGGATGCAGCTATTCAATTGTGCCACCGATGGTACATGCCACCCTATGGGTTGTCAAGGGAACCCACGTTGCGGTGCCGTTGAGGCGGTCGTGCGGCGCAGCACCCTGCAGCTCTAGAACTCCAGCGGCACGCCCAGCTCCCGGCCCAGCGCCAGCAGCGACTCGGCGACCGGCGGATGGAGGGGGATGCCCTCCTTGAGCCGCTCCTCCTTCGCCTGGGCCTCTTTGTCGCCAGGCACCAGGACACGCTCGTAGCCGGGCAGCGTTGGCGTGGCCCGCAGGTCCGCGCCCATCTCGTCCATCATCGTCTTGAACTGGTCAGCCGGACGGAAGGCGTCGATGCGCAGGGCGCCGAAGAAGTGGCCGAAGTTGCGCCCCAGCCCCGGGCTGGCCCCCATTCCCGAGAGCACGCCACACAGGATGTCCACCACAATCGCCAGGCCGTACCCCTTGTAGCTGGAGGCGTCGGGGTAGCTGCCCAAGGGG
>JAPUKM010000162.1 GCA_027295645.1 Chloroflexota bacterium
GGCAAGGATGTTGAACCGCGCACCCTCGGCGGCAGCCGTGCGGGTCAGGCCAAGGATCCCGGCCTTCGCTGCCGCGTAGTTGGCATTACCGAAGGCGCCGTTGGCCGCGCCCGATGAGATGGTGACGATCTTGCGGGCTGCAGGGGTGTCCCCACGGTCCATCTCCTGCCCGGCTTGCTCCCGCATGTAGCGAATGGCCTCCCTGACCGCCCAGAAGGTCCCGGTCAGGTGGACGTCTATAATGGTCTGCCACTGCTCGTCGGTCATCTTATGAATAACACCGCCCCATGGGAACCCGGCACAGGTGACCACGTAGTCCAGGCCGCCGAACGTATCTTCGGCCAGCTTCACAAGCTGGCTGGCAAGCGAAGATTGTACCACCGAGCCCGCCAATCCGACTGCTTCGGCACCCTGAGACTTGATTGCCTGGACAGTCTCCTGGAGCGGAGCTTCGTCAAGATCATTAATGACAATACCTGCTGCGCCCTCTTCAGCTAGCCTGAGAGCGGTCTGACGGCCAATGCCGCGGCCACCACCAGTGATCACCGCTACCTTGCCCTGGATCCCTCTCATGTGCGTCCCTCCTTCGTCGGATGCCAGCAAGCGCCGCTTCATAGCATTCATCAGCCCTCAGTACACCGACACAAACTGCTCCCTACTATACCTTTGGGCCGCCGTCTACGCTTATGGTCTCCCCGTTCACGAAGGAGCCCGCGTCCGATGCCAGGAAGAGATTCATATAGGCTATTTCATCGGGCCGCCCGATCCGGCCAAGAGCGTTGTTGTCACCTCCCACGTCCGGGTCCAGCCCCGCTTTCAACATCGCTCGTCTGCGCCCCTCGCTATCGATGCCCCCTGGGGCAATAGCGTTGACTCTTATTCCATATTTGCCCCACTCACCGGCGGTGAGGCGGGTCAGCTGGATCAGTCCGGCCTTGGCTGAACCGTAGGCTGCCACCCCAAGGGAGGCCTTGAACCCTATGCCGGAGGAGATGTTAATTATAGCGCCGCCCCCCTTTTCTACCATGACTTTCCCCACCGCCTGAGTGCAGAGGAAGGGGCCCCGTAGGTTCAGGTTCAAGATCTTGTCCCAGAACTCTACGGATATGTCCTCTATCAGCGCATTGTAGCTGCCGCCGGCGCAGTTCACGAGAATGTCTATGGTATGGAACTCCTCCGTACTGTGCTTCACCATGGCCGTGACCTCCTCCGGGACACGTACATCGACCTTCACGGGCAGGGCACGGCCGCCGATGGCACGCACCTCCTCAGCCACCTTTTCGGCGCTCTCGAGCCTCAGGTCGGCTAGGACTGTGTGGGCGCCGAACTCGGCGAAGACCAGCGCCGTGGCCCGGCCTATGCCGCTGCCGGCGCCGGTGATGACGGCCACCCGCCCCGTCAGATCAAAGCGATTATTCATAGTCAAGCACCTCGTAGCTCATATTCCCAATTGGCCACTGAAGGAGGCCAATATACGCCTAATGTAGCCTTCCTGCACGTGAGCGGCATGTGAGGCCCATAACGTATATTCGATTGGCCGCTGTACCCGTCTTCCAATGATGGACGGGCTAGGTCTCTTACCGTTTCTATGGGCCGCGATAACTCGTCACGCAAAACATCGGGGACACACAATACGAATGCTCACCCTCGATGAAATTGCGGTAGAATTCGGTAGTGCGTTACATTATTTCTCTACGCCATGCTCAACGTTTTGAACGCTTGGCGCTTGGGCCTGGCAGAGAAGCAAGAAGATGCGGGAGAACACCGGCTAGAGGCCCTTCCGCAGAGGGCATTGGAGAACGCTTTTGAAGTATTTCCTTTCGGGAGTCGGCGTCGGTATGTTGGGCCTGATTATCGCAGTCGTTGGTATTTTCCCGTTTATAGATGGGGACACCAGCACGAAGGCTCCCAGCTATTCTTCTGCTGTATACATATTTGGCCTGGCGATAGTGTTTCTTGGGCCTTTCGTTTTTTGGTTTATTCTTCCCATCATCATAAATATCATCAGGCACTATCGACTTGATCTCGGAAGCAGGGTCATCTGGGGCGCGATCGGGCGTGCAATCGGCACCAATGCGACCATCGCACTAGTACCGGCCCTTCTTGGCCTTATTAGGTCCGTAGAGCAGTCCCTTGTCTGGGGAATTGTGGCGTTTGTCCTTGCTCTTCCGTTCAGTCTCTTAGTAGTCTTGCCAAGTATATTGCAAAGGCGTCGGCAAGAGTCAGGCCAGAGACGGGGGCCACTGCACTCCGCCGGAGATCCCCGCACGTAGCCGTTGTGTGAGGCCCCATAACGTATGGTAGAGCCTGCGGAACGATCAGGAACCGGCTATGCGGGCGAAGCGTACAAAGATTGACACGCTACCGGAGCCCGCGATTCGGATCTATCTATTTTACATCGGTTTGCTTTGGCACACCTGGAGCTGAAAAACGTTAATCACGTGCGTTATTGGCGTATGAGGAGGATTCTATGAGGCGGCGGGGTATGCTGGGCCTGATCGTGGTAACGGCTGTAATTGGAGCCGCGTGCTCATCGAGTGAGCCTGCCACTCAACCCACACCGAACCCACCTGCTGTTCCTCAAGGGATAGATGGCAAACAGTTGCTTGTAGATCCTGGGCAGCTCATGGCAGCAGCACTAAGCGGGGCCTACCGACGGGATAGCACCGCCATACTATCCATGGGTGCGACCGGCGACGTTTCATACATCCCGGTACTGATGGAGTTCCTTCGGCTTCCCTGGCTCTTGGATGACTCCGTCGTCTCTACCATAGGCGTTACCATGAGCCAGCTTGCCGACATTCCACAAGACGAGTTGCCTCCTGACTTAGGTGACTGGAACTGGTGGGTTGAGTGGATCGGCAAACACTCGGAGATACTACCCCCTGCCGGGTATGCTTCTTGGAAGGGCCAGTTCTTCTCCCGACATGTGGACCCAGCTATAGGGAATTTTTTCCGTGATGGATTGAACTCACGCATTCGATTAGAGGAGATCGTGTGGGGGGGTGTGCCCAAGGACGGCATACCAGATCTCACCAATCCGCCAGTGGTGTCACCGGAAGAGGCCACCTACCTTGAGCCGTCGGACCGTGTGTTCGGGGTCTCTCTTGGCGGGGAGCATCGGGCCTATCCACTTCGCATCCTCAACGCCCATGAGATGGCCAACGATGTGGTAGGCGGGGTGCCATTTGCCCTGGCCTACTGAACGCTATGCGGCTCTGGAATCGTGTATTCCACAGAGATAGACGGAGAAATCCTGGAGTTCGGTACCTCAGGCCTTTTGTACCGAAGCAATAAACTGATGTACGACCGCGCCACAGAAACCCTGTGGCATCAATTTCTCGGCAAGCCCGTCCTGGGAGAGCTGGCCGATAGCGGCATCAAGCTTGAGGTCCTGCCCGTTGTCCTGACTACCTGGCAAGAGTGGTTGGCGGGCCATCATGACACAACGGTCCTTGACATAAACACCGGAGTGTATCCCGCAAGCACCTATCGCGTGGAGCAAGATTCAGGCTCGATCTACTACAACTACCGCCAGATCACAGGGACCATGTTTCCTGTATGGCAACAGAGCGACCAGCTTGCCATCAGGGAGCAGATCCTGGGACTTAACATAAACGGACAGACAAAGGCATATTCGCTGGCCGTGCTCAAACAGGAGCCTGTGATCAACGATTCACTGGGCGGTATCAATCTGGTCGTCATCACGATCGATAAGGCGTCAGCCGCTCGGGCCTACGAAAGCGGCGATAACACGTTCTCCATGGCTGGGCCTATAGAAGTTCAGGATGGGGCGGTGGTTCTGGCTGATCAACAGGGCCACCTATGGCGCATGGAAGAGGAGGCCCTGGTGCGGGAAGACGACTCTGCGAACAGGCTTAAAAGGCTCCCCAGCCATGTGGCCTACTGGTTCGGGTGGTATGGGTTCTACCCAGATACCGATCTTTACCGCCAGCGAGACGGGTCCTCGTAGCAACATGCCCTTGCCCGGCTCACACCGGCAGGACGTTCGAACTTCATGGCTCTATCCTTTGTGCGACTCCGGCACGTGTTCTTCTGGAAGCATCGCCCCGAAGCCAACGGTACAAGAGCGCGCCGGCCATGGCTCCACCTAGGGGACCGACCCAGTAAATCCAATGACTGACCCATACCCAGCCCACAATTGCTGGCCCAAATGACCTGGCCGGGTTCATCGACGCTCCTGAAATCGGCCCAGCGAAGATAGCTTCAAGGCCAACGGTTCCGCCAATAGCTATTGCTGCGGTTTGTCCGACGGCTCTGACGTCCGTGGCAACTGCCATGATGACAAACATCAGGATGAATGTCAGCGCAATTTCAAGACCGACCGACTGCAACGCGCTGCCCGCAGGCACTGTTGCTCCCATGTTGTCCACGAGGCCAAACAACAATCGGTGAGCACCGCTGGCAACAAGAGCCCCAAGCAATTGCGCGCCCCAGTACAGAGGAACGTCTCGCCAGGGAAAATGACGAGTCAGTGCAAATCCTAAGGTCACTGCGGGGTTGATGTGCGCCCCCGATATGTGCCCAGTGGCATAAATCATTGCGGCGACGATCATGCCGAAGGTAAGCCCAATTCCCAAATTGGTTACCTCGCCGCCGGAAAGACTATCGATGATAATAGCCCCAGGTCCAGCGAAGACAAGGCCGGCGGTACCGACGGACTCAGCTACGCACCGCTTCCACGTTGGATCGATCACCTCTTCCATAGCAGACCATTCTCTATTACTTCCCGACTCTTGTCGAAGCTCGTGTATTGCTCTGGACTCATTGACTGCCAATATGGGGTTCCGATACACTACGTACCGCATTGAGGGGTCAAGCGACTAGCCAGCTCAACAACACGGAACCAATCCCGACACCGATCTGGCACACAAGCCTAGTGGCCGGCACGGACCGCCTCCGGAGGAGCTATGCTGCTAGCGCCAAGGAGTGGCCAGCCGCCTTATCCCAATCCAATGTTCCTATCACCCTGGCGAAGAAATAGGTAGTGATCTTCTAAATTCACTCGGTTCCGAATACAGTTGCGCCATATGACCAGAAGGAGAAACGAAATGACCATGTCGAACCAAGACTGGTGGCCGAATCAGCTGAACTTGAAGATTCTCCGCCAGGACTCTCCCCTGTCAAATCCTATGGGCAAGGATTTCAGCTACGCTGAGGAGTTCAAGACGCTTGACCTGGATGCCCTGAAGAAGGACATCGTTGAGCTGATGACGATGTCGCAAGACTGGTGGCCGGCTGACTACGGCCACTACGGGCCGCTCTTCGTCCGGATGGCGTGGCACGGCACGGGAACGTACCGCATCAGCGACGGCCGCGGCGGAGGAGGCTCCGGCTACCAACGC